>JBHOSR010000004.1:0-54264 GCA_042584405.1 Bacteroidota bacterium | reverse complement strand
TATTACTTAGTTCTTTTTGAACCTTTTGTAACTCTTTCTGAATCTCCTCCATATCAATATTTTCATGAATTGCTTCACGCGCTTTTTCCATTTCTTTATGAATTTCTTCCATGTCGATATCAATTCCATCTATTTTAATTTTAATATCATGGTCAAAATCAAAATCGAAGTCAAAATCTAAATCTTCTAAATGCTCCAAATTCATTTCGACCTCATTCATTAAATCTTCAATATCGATTTAGCAATTTCTTCTTGAATTTCTATCATATCAATATTAACATCTTCCATAGCTTCTTGAATTTCAAATTGAATTTTTTCAATATCAAGTTCTTCAATATCTTTCATTGCTTCACGAATATCAGTTTTAGCTTCTTTAAGATCTGCAATGGTTTCATCAATTTCAGCTTGATACTTATCATATTCATCCTTAGGAACCTTTTTACCATCAACATACAGCTCTGTTACTTTACCATTTTTCATAGTAAATTTCATTTCCTTCTTTTTTCCATTATCATCTCTATAAGTTCTTACAACTGTATTATCCTCAATATCAATTTCATTATGATGACTTTTCTTGATTTTAACCGTATCGCTGATAACTGGAGTTTCTGCTTTTTTAATCTCAACTATCTCATATTTTTCTAGTGATTCAACAGTACTTTTTACTACAGGGGGATTAACTTTGTTGATTTTAAATCCCTCTTCTATAACATAATTTGATGTTTTAGCAGCATAAGTAAACGATAGTGTCAATACAGCCGATAAAATGATAACAGCTGCAATTATTTTATCTGTAAAATTTGATTTAACTTTTGGTTTCATAATCATACGTTTAATTCTGTTTAACAAATGTTTTTTTCTACCCGAAAAAGCAACCGCGGAATAATGCTTTCTTAGAGTAAGTTCTTGAACTGAAACTAATGCTTTTGCATATACTAATGATCCATCGCAAACAGTTAATGCCATATCATCGCAAGAGTTTTCTCTTTCCTTTCTTATTTGCAATGATATGTACCAAATCGCAGGATGAAAGAAAAACACCGTTTCAATAATAGTTTGTAATACATTTAATATATAATCGTTTCGTCGTATATGAGCTAATTCATGGGCTATAATAGCCTCTATTTGATTAGATGGCATTCCTGTTAGCATTTCGATCGGAATTACTACAACCGGCTTAAAATAGCCTAAAACTAATGGGATTTTAACAAATTTGGATTCAATGTATTTAACAGTTTTCCTAATTTTTAACTGTTTCTCAATCTTTTTGAATCTGCTAAACCACTGTTCTGTTATTTTATTTAAACTTTTACTTCTTAATCTACTTGTATATAAAAAACTTAAAATAAATTTTAATGTAAAAACAAATACACCAATAATCCATAAATTCACAATAATTGGGAAGTATTTATCGATACTCTTAATTTTTATCTTTATATCATCTACAAAGCCTTGCGACAATTCAATATTTGATTCATTTAAATCTATAAGTATTGCTTCATTAATTTCTGCTCGATTTAAATTTTCATATTGATTTTTACTTAAAAGAGAGGTTTGATTATAGTTATTTGTAAAATTAAACACCGATAAACCAACTAACAGAATTAGCGAAGTAAAGGAAATTAGGTATTTAATATTGGCCGATTTATGTTTTAATAATCGAAGAACAAAACCTAGAACAATTGCGATTAAAAATCCTTGCCATAGAATATGAAATATATTCCAGCCCAGGGCATCAATGATTTTATCGTTAAATAAACTGTTTAATAAATTCATGATTCAGAAGATTTATCATGCCTGTCGCCTGCCTGCCGGTCAGGCAGGGCAGATGGATTTTCAATTTTATTAATTAAGCTCTTGATCTCATCAAGCTCTTCTTTCGAAGGTTTGTGATTTCCTAAAGCTTGCATAACTAATTTCATGGCTGAACCAGAAAAAGTTTTCTTTAGAAAGCCATCCAATAATCTGCTTTTGGTTTCATCCTCGTCTAGAGCAGGAGCGTAGATATGTTGGCGGCTTTCTTTATTTACGTTTAGCATAGCTTTTTCTACCATAATTTGCATTATTTTTAAGGTAGTTGTATAGCCAACTCCTGCCTTGCCGGCAGGCAGGTCTTTTTCTTCGTTTTGTTTTTCATTAATAAATCGAACTGTTGATGGTCCAAATTCCCATAAAAGCTGTAAAATCTCAAGTTCTGATTCTGTAGGATTGTATTTACTTTTTATACTCATAACATATAGACGAATAATTATATATTTTGATGCATTACGAATAATTTCGTACTACAAATATATACGACAACTTTCGTACTTACAAACTTTTCTACGATTATTTTCGTATTAATACGTTAAAAAATGTTAAACTCCTATAAATAGGGGATTACAAATTTTGTAGTATTATATTCTGCTTTGTAAATGATTTACGTTAATTTTAACATTTGATTTATTTTTAACCTTTTAAAACATTCATTATGGAAAATACTCAAAAAGTACTAGAGGCTATGAAAAAAGCAGGTAAAGCACTTAAGGCCGGAGAAATTGCTGAAATTATTGGAATAGATAAGAAGGAAGTAGATAAAGCCATGAAAATTTTAAAGAAAGAAGAAAAAATTGTATCTCCAAAAGTATGTTTTTGGGAACCTAAATAAAAAGAGGCTTATTCTAAAGCCTCTTTTTTTTAACAGTTTGTACACTGAAATGCCATGCATGATCTTGTGCAAATTCCGCAACCTGTGCATTTGTCATAATCAATTTCGGGTGCACTAAACGGACTTTTCTGATTTATAGCTCCAACTGGGCATATACCTGTTGATGGACATGGATGATTTTGCGGACAAAAGTTTTCGTTAACTACAATATTTTTCATTTTACAATCAATTTATAATTCAAATCGAGTGCAAAACTAATAGAAATATTTTAAATTACAATATATAGATATGTATATTAATAAATGCTTTATAACAAACTATTAATCGACCAGTTTATATAGCTCTTTAAGCAATTTTTCTCCTCTATTTTTAAATCCAGGAGTACTATCTTCAAACTGATTTTCGATTATTGCTATAAGTTCTGATGCTAAAATAGGCTCAATTTTTATGTAATTATAAATTATTTGCATTGAAAACATTTTAACCGCAGTAGGGTAAATAGGATCCTCAAGCCAAGAAAAACAACGATCAATTAAAATTCCTAATCGATCTTCATCTAATGTATTTAAATCAATAGTAGATAAAATCTTTGTAAAATGCCGCTTTTGATTGTCATACTTCGATTGGGTAAGAAAATCAATCATATCATTAATGTATGAATCAACTATATTCGGATATTTTAACCATAATACTTCGATAACCCATGCGGCGCGTCCAGAAACATATTGCTCATTGGTAAGTACCAAATCGAAAATTTGCTTAAATAATTTCTCATCCTTATCTACTATTGAAGCAATATAATCGGTATTTCTTTTCGATAATTCGGCTAATAACTGATCCCTAAAGTTCATTTCTTATTTTAAAAACTATTTGGTTTTATTATTAGACCTAACAGGTTTTTAAAACCTGTTAGGTCTTCAAACTATAAAAATACAAACTATTGCATAAACATTATATGCGATTATCTTGTTAATATGAAAAAATATGATGAAACAATACAGTTTAATACTTACTATGTTTCTTGTCTTCGTTTTAGAACAAGAAATACATTCACAAAACAATAAAACTATGGAAATAGCAACTTTCGGATCGGGATGTTTTTGGTGTACAGAAGCTATTTTTCAACAGCTTAACGGGGTAGAATCAGCTGTTTCTGGTTATTCTGGAGGATCGGTTAAAAATCCCACATATAAAGAAGTTTGTACCGAAAAAACTGGCCATGCTGAAGTAATCCAAGTTACTTTTAATCCTGAAATAATAAGCTACACAGAATTGTTAGAGGTATTCTGGCAAATACATGATCCAACCACGTTAAATAGGCAAGGTGCTGATGTTGGAACACAATATAGGTCTGCTGTTTTTTATCACAACAGAGAGCAAAAAGAATTAGCTGAAACGTATAAAACTAAATTAGACAAAGCTGGAGTTTTTAACAATCCAATAGTCACAGAAATTTCTGAATTCGAAGAATTTTTTAAAGCAGAAGACTATCACCAGGAGTATTACGATAATAATAAAACACAACCTTATTGTTTGTTTGTAATTACACCTAAAATGGATAAATTTAAAAAGGTTTTTAAGGATAAACTGAAATAAAAAAAGCTCCTTAATAATTTAAGGAGCTTAAAACAAAGACATAGCGATTATATCCTAACACCTAATAAAATTATATCATCTATTTGTTCTTCATTGCCAATTCTTTTCCATTCTTCAATTGTTTCATCGAAAAATTTATGCTGTTCTTCGACAGGCAGGTGACATTTTTCTACCATTAATTGTTTCATTTTTTTAATCATAAACTTAGAGCCTTTTTCACCTCCAAACTGATCTTGATAACCATCAGAAAAGGTATACATCATATCACCTTTTTGTAAATCAATCTCATTGTTTTTAAATTCATCCATAATAATGTGGTAACCTATTGGCATACGATCACCTTTAATCTGTATTATTTCACCATCTCTAATAATAACTAATGGATTATTAGCACCTGCAAACTGCAATTTCATATTCTTTTTATCAATAACATATAAAGCTATATCCATACCGTCTTTCGATTCTCCTTCCTTACCGGTTTGTCGAAGCGATTTAATAACTAATGCACGTAAGAAATTAAGTATTTTGTCGGCTTTTACTTCTTTAATTTCAACCGATATTTCATTAAGGAATGCCATTCCCAGCATACTCACAAAGGCCCCTGGAACACCATGTCCTGTACAATCGGCTGCAGCAATAACAATTAAATCGCCAATTTTTCTAAACCAGTAGAAGTCGCCACTTACAATATCGCGCGGTTTAAATAAAATAAAATGATCTGTATCGGATTCTTCCAAAATTTCTTTAGGAGGGAGTAAGGCTGTTTGTATTCTCTTAGCATATTTTATGCTATCCATTATTTCTTCGTTTTTCTGCTCAACAACCTCTTTTTGATGTCTTATCTCCTTTGTTTTTAACTTTATAACTCCCCTTAAGTATTTGGTATATTGGGTTACAATAACGTAAATTAAAGCAAGCAGAGCAAAGAAATAGGAGATGTAGGCAACAATAGTTTGATACCATGGTGGTTTTATACTAAATTCATATGCAGCTTCTTCGCTTTCATGTTCGTATACATTCTTTGCTTTTACTCTAAATACATAATCACCCTGGTTTAAATTGGTATAATATCTTTTAGCTTCTTCGGACCATTCACTCCATTTTTTGTCATATCCCTCCAGATAATAACTAAAAAGAATAGGATATTCTATTTCAGTATTTTGAGCTGCAAATTCAAATTCCAACGAGTTATATCTATATTTTAAGATTGGTTTTAAAACAGAGGGTTGAATGGTCGTTACATAACCATTTTCATCAAAATATGATCCAAAAAAGATAGTTGAATCTTCACCAATAATGTTTAATCTTATTAATGCTGCAAAATCTTTTTGATAGTTCTTCTTAACACTTGGATCATAACGATAAAGTCCTTCACTACCTCCAATCCACACAATATCATCTTCATCGAAATGAATCGAAAATAAATCCCCTTGAGCAATAGTATTAAAAGGTGTCTCAATCCATTTATAGCCAGAACTATCCTTGAGTACATATCCTGCTTCTATCATTCGCTGAGATTGTATAAAGGTCGTAATCCATAATTTCCCGTATTTATCCGGTTTCATTTTGGTTATAATCCTGTCCTTGCTTGTTAGTTCAGGTGGAAAACGTTTTGAAATAGCAAATGAATCTGTATTTTCAAACTGCTCAAATATTCCCTGATCGGTTCCGAAAAGTACTTTATCGTCAAAATAAGTAACTTGAAAATCGCAATTTTCTGGTAATCCATTACTTGCATTATAGCGATTAACCTTGATGCCTTTAAAACTATTTTTAGTAGCAAATTCAAGGTATAAGACTCCCATGCCGTATGTTCCTAACCATAAGTTACCTTTATCATCTTCGCAAATCGAAATTACCACTTCATCAATTTGCGGAAATTCATACTCAACATTCCATTTCCTATTTTTTCTTATAATTGAAATTAATCCATAGTCTGTTCCAATATAAACCCTATGTGGATTCTGTTGGGACTGATACATTCTCCATGGATAACAACTATGAAATAAATTAAAATTTTGATGTTTATCCATTTGAATAATACCTTCATTTGAAGCTATTAACAAATAGTTCTCTCCATCAACATTGTAATCCATTAAGTCCCAAAGTCCACCTTCAAACTTTGCAATCTTTTTAAATTTGTTTTGTTCATATATCTTTTTCGAATCCGACCATTCATCCAATAAAAGAAGTAAACCTCTTTCTGTTGCTAAATATAAATTCTTATTAAACCTGGCAATGGCCTCAATGGTTCCATCTACCCCAAGTTCTTCTGTAAAAGTTGTTAGGGGAGATTTAATCTCAATTTTTGTAATACCATCCGAAAGAGCTAACCATAAATTATTGTCTTTATCTAAAAACTGGTTATTAATAACTTCGTCACCCAAACCTGACTTCTTGGTTATTAACTGTACAATTTGACCATTTTGATATATTAATAATCCGGAGCCCCAGGTTCCAATTGAATAAGTATTATCACTTATTTTAATGGCATTATAAAGTAAATAGTCCTTTAATATTTCTTGGTTATGTTCATCAAGAGGTGATACATTAATCTCAGTCATTGTATCATTAAATTTAGCCTTATAAAAACCATTACTTTTTGTTACAAGCAAAAAATTGTCTTTCTCATAAGGAATAATTGAAAAAATCGCTTTATCTACTAAAGCTTCGGTTTTTTTAAGTTTTATTAATTCATTATCTAATATTGCATGAAGCCCTTTACCACTTATATTAATGATTAGCTTATCATTAATTAGAAAAGAAGTATGAAAATAATTATCGCCAGCAAGCCAAAAATCCATTTTTTCACCATTCCAAAAAAAGATATGACTATTGGATTGAAAATAAACACCTTCTGAATTAATACATATATTTCTTATCTCATTAAAAAATCTCAAACTATTTTCAATGTTCGGCAGCAATGAAACGTATTCTAAATCACCCAACGAGTTAGGAGCAAGGTATCCAAATTCATTGATAGCACCTACATATATTCTATCGTTTTTATCGATAGCTAATGATTGTACAGCTGTTTCATTGGTAACATTGTATCGTTTCCAACGAATACCGTCATATTCCAAAACGCACTCATTATTAGCAAAATACATTACACCTCTTTTATCCTGAACAATATCCCAGTTCTGAGGCAATGCATTACCATAATCTTCAGGAGTAAAATTTGTTATTGGGAAAAATCCCGCTTCTTCAGAAAACTGGGCGCTTGAAGTATAATTAATCTCAGAAAATATAAGAATTAATAATAGCTTGATGAATATGAAGTATAATCTTTGGGATCTCATAATATTTAATTTAAGTTAATAAAAAGGCAAAACTCAAAAGGAATTCTTTTGAGTTTTGCCTTGCAGAGCTATTTGCTATTTACTTAGAAGAATTCTTTCAACTTGTATTCCTTTATTGGTATATATCTTCATTATATACATTCCATCGCCTTGATCCGACATATCAACTTTACTCTCATACTCGCCTAAAATAAATCCTATGTATTCATTTGTTACAAGTCTGCCATTTATTGTAAATATTTCATACCAAACTTCACGCTTTTCTGAAGTTTCAATATTTATAATAAATTCACCCTGATTTGGATTTGGATACAGATTTATATTTTTAATACCTGTATCAGTGAGAGGTCCAATACCAGAAGGAGATGTAGTAGCTGGATTTATAGTATTACTTGCAGCAGAAAGATTGCCGGCTGCATCTTTAGCTTTTACATAAATTGCATAAGTTGTACCTGGCGTTAAACTATCTAATTCATATATTGTATCAGTTAATTCATCTTCTAATGTACCATCTACGTATACCTCGTAAGCAGTTACTTCAACATTATCGGTTGATGATACCCATCTTAAACTTATTGTGGTATCTGTTATTGCAGTTGTTTCCAAAGATGTTGGTGCAGTAGGTGCTTCTTCGTCTGGTGCAGCTTGTACAGGATTTGTAATATTGGATCTCGAAGAACTTCGTCTTGCTTTAGCAGCTGGATCACATCCTCCAGTTGGATGCTTGATCTCAATCATATAGTATAGATTTTCATCTGCGATTGGATCTGCATCAGTATATGAATTCAGATTACTTGGAACAGAATCGATTAATTCCCAACCAGTGTTAGATTTTCTATGAATATAATAGGTCTCATAGTCAAATCCTTCGTAATGATTCCAGATTAAGTTGATTGCATTGTCTAAACCTAAATTGATGGTTAAGTGCATTGTTTTATGTTCTTTGCTTAATTCCGATTCAATTCCGCAAACATCCACTACCGATATTTTATATCTCCATGAACGTTGCATTACATCTGAATTCACATCCTCGAACACACTTTCATTTGCCTCAGGAACTTCACCAACTTTTGCATAAACACCACTTTGTGTAGTTTCCTTATAAATATTATAATGATCAACTCCAGTTGTATATTGTTTTTCCCAAATTACTTCATTATGATTTGTAGCTGAATCAACAGACACCATGCAAATTGGATTAACCTCTGGTTGATCTGCTTCAATGGTCGCAACCTGAACTGCATCGCATCCTCCGGCATCAGACACTGTAACATTATATGTTCCAGGATTTACTCCAATCAAATCCTGATTTGTGGAAGCATTTGACCAATTATAAGTATAACTTGTGTAATAGCCATATGCTGAAATATAAATTGCACCATCTGAGTTTCCACAAGTTCCCTGGTATATTGAATCTACTATTACGCTTGGTGCACCAATTTCACTTATTGAGAAGTATTTGGTTCTGCTACATCCATTATCATCAATCACATTGATGTTATACACACCTAAAGTTAAGCCTGTTATTTCAGAAGTATTATCTCCCGTACTCCAACTATAAATATAATCTGTAGTCACTGTTCCTCCCGTAACAATAGCCTCAGCTGCTCCATTTGATTGGCCACAAGACGTTTCTGTAATGTTAAGCCCTATTTTTATTGGATCAGGTTCATCAACCATAAAGCTTTCAACAGTTCTGCAACCAATGGTATCAGTTATAATTACTTCATATGGTCCTGCACTCAAATCACTAATGACTGCGGTAGTATCTCCATTAGACCATTCAAATTTAACTGAATCTGTTGATACAGTTAAACTAATTTGACCATCTTCGTTACCATAACAACTAACATCTATAATCGTACTATCTGCTATTATTGGTGCACCATAATCACTTACGGTACCAATTCCAACTGCTTCGCAACCACGATTATCGGACACTGTTACCACATAAATACCTGAATATAAGTTATCAATTACGGTTACTGTGTCCCCTGTAGTCCATTGATATTCGTATGGTGCCTCACCACCCGATGCAACTACAGTAGCACTACCAGTACTAGTATCACATTGGGTATCTTCAATTATCATATCTAAAATAATATCAGCAGGTGCTGTTACAGTAAAGGTATCTACCTCGGTACATCCGTTTAGATCTTCAACCGTAACGGTATAATCTCCTGGATTCAAATCATCTATGTCTTCATAAATTTCTTCATTAGACCATTCGTAAATAAATGGACTAGCTGTACTACCTGTAACAGTTAAGTTTATTGCACCATAATCTGTTCCCTGGCAATCGAGATGTGTAATATCTGCCGATAATACTGGTGCTTGTAGTATAGTCAATACAACAGAATCGGCACTACTTGTACATCCAATAGCAGATTGAGTTACATAGTAAGTATAAACACCAGCTGTAGTATGTCCAGGATCATATTCATTGGCACTCCATACCTCAGTGGTTAAAGCAGGATCGCTATACCACTTAATATTTGAACCAGTAGCATATAAACTTGGAATACTATCGCTTGTACAAACTGTTACATCCTCAACAACAGGAGGAGGGAAGAACGCACAAGAGAATTCGTCTGCACCCATATCTGGAGCTGTTACATCACGTGTTTCTCCATCAAAATCAAATGGAACAACAGATGTTAGTGGAGCAGCTTCTCCTACCACAGAATCTGCTAATAAGTGGAAATCTGTTGATGAAGTGAAAACAGGATTAACACTTAAAGAATTCAAATCAAATGAACTTGCTAATTGATAATCAGCTAATGTAGTATAATTTGTTCCATTGTAATAAATATAATTAGTTCCAATAGAGTATAAATCATTATAATCAGAAGCAGATAAAGATGATGCAACTGTAATATTATATGAATAAGTGGTTGTTCCTGAATTGACAAATACATTATTTGCTACTTCATTATTGCCACCTTGATATACATGATATGCAGAACCCTTTGTTCCTGTTATTTCAATTGAGTTATGATATACCCTTTGGTAGGTAGAAATATCTAATTTAATACCAAAAGAGCCATAAGTACCACCTGCTCCATAAACACCTACAAAATTATTGGCAATTAATCCTTTATTGGATGGAGAACCGTCACAATTATTAAGATAAATTGCATAATATGAGTCATCAGAAACAAAAATTTCATTATTTAAAATATTAATATCATCATCACAATAATATAAATATATCCCTTCTTGTTTACCTGCTATTAATTGGTTACCATACACATAAGGCTTTTTGGTGTATTGAATATAAACATTTCTATACTGATTATTAAATATATTGTCTACTACTTTTATACTGTTATGGTTATAAGAAGAATTTCCACCAAAATACACTCCATAACTATTATCAATAAAAGTGTTTTCTTTGATCAACAAATTATCAACTATATAGTCATTAGCAATATAAACACTTGCCTGATTGTTGGTTACACTTGTGCTAGATACTCCATTAAAGACATTGCCTAGTATTTTAACATATTGAGAATTACCTTCAAAATATAATATTCTGGCATATGTGGTACCACCTGAATTAAATGCCAAATCTTTTATTGTAAGGTGATCCGTTCCTGCAAATCGAAGCATATAATTATGAGATGACTCCTGTGTATGTGAAATAGTTGTATTAGAAGGATCGCCTGATTGTGATTGAATAACAACAGTATCCGTTGAACTAGTTCCTGGAATATCTTTAATTGTGATATTCGTATTAGTATACGATCCAGAAAGTAATTCAAACGTTACCGGCCCAGCAATTCCAGCTTCCATTAATGTCCAAACTAAAGAATCCAAACTTGGATAATCGCCGCCAAAAGTTCCAACCGTATAAGTTCCCTCTGCTATTGGATTTAAGGTTGCCGTGTATTCATATGCCCCAATATCAGGATTAGAACCATCTCGAGTTGTACCTTCAATATCCTCAGTTACCGTTGCTATTGGTGTGCCAGCACCATCTAACCATGATGACTTCATTTTTAAGTTATTAGTACCCCTAAATCCAGGGAAATAGTTAACAGAGTTTACATCTTTACTGGTTCCTGCTTGTAATTCTGCCAAGGTACCATAATTTGTACCTAGCCAGTAACCAATAATGTTACCTGCTGTATAGTAATTATTATAATCGCATGTACCAATAGTACCACTAGCAATGTATATAGGGTAACCATGACTAGATGTTTTATCAAGCACATCTCCCTTAATTACAAAATTATTATTGACAATATTGATACCATTACTGGTATATGAAACAAATGCATGATCATTAGCCGCATTACCTGTTATATTAACTGTATTATGATAGAAGTTTAAGTAATCGGATTCATGAATATCCATACCTATTGAACGTGTACCATTTATTCCAATTCGCATAACATTGTTAGCTATTAAGCCAGGAAATGAAGGATTTGCATCACATGCGTTAATATACATTGCACCATAATCGTTTGCATAAGTATCGGAATATATCTGATTGTTTTGAATAGACATACCAAATGTTGCAGCACTTGAACAATTTTGAATATTCATCCCCATTCCATCATTAGATAAAAATACAATTTGATTATTATCCACTTTTGGTGCAACAAACCAATTAGCATAAATACCTTGATGATAATTACTAAACGAATTATTTGAAATTTCCAGATTAGTTCCGAGAGATGATGAATTATTAACAATAAAAATTCCAAAACTTCCGTTTGAAAAAGTATTATTTGTAATACTCAAATTGTTTAAAATACCTCCATTAGTATGTAATATAGCATCGTTTTCAACTGTACTTGACTCTGATCGTCCTGAAAGGATATTATCTGCTATTGTAATATTTTCACAACTGCCTGAGAAATTAAAAATTCTAGCATATTGATCGGTACCGGATTGGAAATTTAAATTTCTGAATGTGATATAATCAGCACCAGCGAATTTAACAATATAGTTATTACCTGATGTAGGATCGAATATTACACTTACATCAGCGGCATTTCCTGTTTCTGATTCAAAAATTATAATTGCATTACTTGATACATTTGCTATTTGTGGAATTACGAACTGTTCAGTATAAAATCCGGATTCTACTTTAAAAATAACAGTATCAATAACACCTCTTTCTGCTAATGAGTCAATCGCAATATTGAAGGTCGCAAATCTACCTGAAGCACCAATGGTATATTCTCCACCATAAGGTACCAGGGTAGAGGTAAATTCATCAGCACCAATATCTGGATTTGCTCCATCTCTAGCTTCTCCATCAATGTCATCTGTTACAATCAAGGCAATTGGTGTTCCTTTACCATCTATCCAGTATGAATTTGAGTGTAAATCAGTACTTGATGTGTAAACAGGATTATAGTTTACTGAATAATCATCCATGCTGTTTGCTGATGATAAGGTAGCTATGCTTGAATGATTAGTACCATGCCAGTGAGCAATGTATGATCCTGATGTATAATAATTATTATAATCACATTCTGAAATGGCAGGTCCATGGTCTGTATGTAAAGGATATCCAGGACCATCAACTACAGCATTGTTATTTTTAAATATTATATTGTCCCCGGAATCGTAATAGTCATTATATTGTAATGCTTTACTAGCTGAATTTGCACTAACAACATTTACACTGTTATTATAAACACTTGAATAGTTTCCTCTATATATGTATATTCCTACAATTGCAGTTGATCTTTCAACGTGTACAAAATTATTGTATACTAAACCTCCATCACCAGTACCACTGCAATTATAGATATTTATACCAGCTTCTGCGACATTGGTTGAAGATAGTTTATTACTTGCAATTGAATATGGTGTAAAGCATTCTTGGATATAAATACCATTTTGAGTAAAATCATTAACGATATTTTCTGAAATTTCAAAATCATAATAATATAGAAGATAAATTCCCATATATCCACCATTTATTTCATTATTTGAAATAGTTAGATTTGAAACACGATCGGATACACTTGGACCTCTAAGATATATTGCATATGATCCTGCATTAATAATATTATTCGTAATTGTAAAGTAATTCGGTTTTGGACCATAAGCATATATAACGGCTCTTTCGTGGCTGTTATTAGCAGCACCTGATCCTTCAAGAATACAGCTGTCAATAGTATTGTATTCAGGTGAACCGGTATTGCTAAATACTCTTGCATAATTTACACCATCATTATCTAGAGTCATATTTCTAAAAGTAATATATTTAGCACCATTAAATATTACAACAAAGTTGTCTGAAGAACCTGTAGAACTGTATGCCATTTTAACATCAGCAGCATTACCAGTTTCTGATTCAAATATGATAGGCGAAGTACTTGAAATACCAGAAATGAACGGAATTGCCAGATTTTCTGTATAAGTCCCAGTTTGTACTTTAAATATTACCGTATCATTAACACCTCTTTCAATTAACGAATCAAGTGCTTCATTAAAAGTTAAGAAATCACCGGTTGCACCAATGGTATATTCACCGGCATAAGGTTTAACTGTAGATGAATATTCATCAGCTCCAATATCAGGATAGGTTGCATCCCTTACGTCTCCGTCAATATCAACATCAACCAATCCAGCCAGTGCAACACCTGCGCTATCTAACCATGGTGAATTAGTATGTAAATCTGTATCTGAAAAATAGCCATGATAATAATTAACAGAATTGGCATCTTCTCCTGTAGCACCATTTAATGATGTTAAATTGCCATAATTTGTTCCATCCCAATGTACAAGATATGATCCCGAAGTATAATAATTATTATAATCACATTCAGAAACGGCAAGGTCTGGGTTTTCCAAATACATAGGATAACCTGAACCCTTTACTACAAAATTATTGTTCTTTATTATATTATTTGAATGGCTAGCACTCCAGTCATAAAAGAAAGCTTTAGAATTCGCATTAGAACTTACTACATTAACAGAATTATTATAAACACTTTGGTTACCTGATGAATATAATCGTATACCTCTCATATCATCATTATCTTCAATATATACAAAGTTATTATATATTAATCCCCCATCACCACTACCTACATTATTATATGTGCTTATAGCATTAGCATAATTATCGAGATTGACATCAGAATATACTTGATTGCTATGAATTTTATAAGGAGAGCTGCAATTAGTTGTAGTAATTCCTCCATAAGTAAAATCTTCACATAAGTTATCTGATATCTCGAAATCTGTCTGATTACTAACACCTATATTTGTTCTATGCCCTGAAAATTGGTTGTTTGATATTAATAATCCTGATGTCCTATCCGCTTCTGATATTCCGGATAAATTTACACCTCTGTCACCATCCGTAAATGAATTATTTGTAATGGTTAAATTATCTAGATTATCGTTTGTACTAGAAATAATTGCTCTATCGGTTGATGAAGCTGCATTTCCACTTCCGATGAATACATTATTTGTAATTGTGATATCATGTGCCAGACCATTCATTCTGAATATCCGAGCATATGTTGCTCCGGTATTTCTGAAAGACATTTCTTTAAAGGTAATATAATCGGTTCCATTTAAGTAAACAACATAATTATCTGTACTTGATGGAGATGAGTATTCTACAGTAACATCTGTTGAATCACCCGTAGCGGATTGGAATGTAATCGTATTTGCAGCACTTACCCCAGGAATATCAATTAAGAAAAAATTCTCATTATATGTATTAGTCTCAACACTAATAGTTACTGCACCTGATACACCCAACTTATTTAAAGAATCAGCTGCTTCAGAAAATGAAGTAAATGTTCCTGCTGCTGCCTGAATGGTTAAAG
Source organism: Bacteroidota bacterium (assembly GCA_042584405.1). GTDB lineage: Bacteria > Bacteroidota > Bacteroidia > Bacteroidales > UBA12077 > UBA12077. Next base: position 38,911 of record JBHOSR010000004.1, on the reverse strand, counting down.
GACCTGAATAAGTTGTGGTATTCGAAGCAGTATACTGGTATGCACCAACAGATGGAGAAGTAGGTCTTGCAACACTATCAATGTCATAATCAATAGTGCCAGTAAGATCATCACCCATATCGTCTATCCAGTGCGTTTGTGGAATTAAACCACTTATATTGTCGATTGATAAGAAGCTTGGATACCAGGCTTTAGAACTGGCATCATATCCGACTCCTTGCAGATCAGCTAATTCTTTTACAGCACCTCCCCAATATGCTAAATAATTTCCTGAAGTATAGAAATTATTGTAATCACTGGCTGTGATATTCGTTCCATTATTGCTGTTCAAAGCGTATCCATGGTAGCGTACAGCAAATAAATTATTTTTTACAACAATATTACCACCTCCATTTGCATAAAAAGCACATCCAGTAGAGTTTGAATTCTTTAAATAAACTGTATTATGAAAAACATCATGATAGTCTGAGCTGGTTAAATTTATGCCCGTATTTGCATCGGCATCATCATTATTAGTTACAAAAACAACATTATTTGCAATTAAACCACTAAAGGCACCAGATCCATCAGAATTATTCAAGTATATCCCGGCATGTGCTGAGGCATGATATGCTGACACCTTATTATTTAATACAGTTATAGCACCGCTTGCTGAAGTATGACACTCCCTAAGCTCTATTCCATTACCATAACTTGAGTTTATTTCGTTTCCTATAACTTCAATATTATTTTGCTTCCAAAGATACATTCCATAATAGGAATTTGTTTTGTTGTAATTTACTTTAACATCGTTCGATATTTTTGTATTCCCATATAAATAAACAGGGTAACTGCCGTCTACTATATCATTACCAATAATTTCTGTTTCATCAATATAATCTGTATACATATAAATTACAGCATATTCATTACTACTACTTGTTGTAGACTTTCCTATTAATTGATTGTATTTTATTTTATTTCCAAAACAATCATCACCATTTAAGAAGAATACTCGATTAAATGCAGCTGCACTAGTATTTGATATCTTCATGTACTGAACAGTAACATAATCACAATTTCCGAAGAAGAATACATAATTGTATCCTGATTCCGTACTTGCGTTCCAAAAAACTGACACGCTATCAACATGTTGAGCTTCAGATTCAAATGTTACGGTATTAGTAGGTGATGTACCAGAAATACTAAGAATCTTTACTTGCTCATTATAAGTGCCGGATTTAATTTTCATTATGGTTGGTCCGTCAACCCCTATAGATTCTAAGCTATCAACAGCTTCGTTAATAGTTTCGTACTCCTGACCTGGGCCAATATAATGAGTACCACTAATTAATTGAGAAAAAACATTAATACTAAAAATTAGGTTTAATACTAAAACAAAAAATATCCACTTGGATACTAGGGTAGATTTTTTCATGACTTATGTGGTTTTAATTATTCTTCAGAAGGAAATACATTAATTATTTGTTGTTGATGTTCAACTAAATTAAAGTATGCAACCGTAAATGGTAGATATTAAGAGGGTAATATAGCGTTCTTAATAATTCAATACAATTTAAGAAAATATGTGACGGAAATCAAATAATTTTTGATAGACATTCATTTTTTTATTACAAACGTTCGAAATTAATTTTCATCTAATATGCTATTTATTAAATATATACATATTTACATAAATATTCAGTCGAATAAAGATCCTTTATATATAAAGACTTCCATGTCTTTTTTCTAAATTGACTTATTTATTCATATTTTTTTGTAAAGTGAAGAAAAAGAATGAATTTTAACTATTCAATTTAATTACTTTATTATAACTATTTAGCATGAATAGAAAACTACTGTTAATTATATCCGTTTTAAGCTTAATATGGATAATAGGTATTGTAAACGATTTTGATGAACTGTCTACAAAAAGACCAAATCCGGAGTACCAGGAGTATATAGCTAATTATAAAGCTGAAACAGAGCGCAAATACAACGAAATAATCGCTCAATTAGAAGAAGATTATCGTATTCAGTTTAATGCACAAAAAGCAATACGTGTTGATGATTGTATAGGTTCAAATTTCGAAGGTGCCGAAGTAAAATTAGCTGGTATTCAAGTGTATGATAGCATTTTTAGACAAAAAAGTAAAAAACCTTATTATGTTTACAATTGCAATAGTGCTAAGTTAGATCCTGATCATCCTTTGTTTGGTTTACCCGATATAGAAATTGCAGTTGGACCTGTGAATTTATACGAACCCGAAAAAACGGCTTTAGAATCGCTTATAAAGCTTGGTATCGATAATAAACCAAAACCTTACAGAACATACAAAAAACGCCTAATAATTGATAGTTTAGGCATACAGAATAAGTTTTTGGAAATGCAGTTGTGGTTAACTTCTTTTAAAGTTAGCATTACTGTTATTGCCGATAGGGATAAACCGCAAATTAATCCAACAGAAGCATCCTTAAATGAAAAGAAATATCCGGGTTATTGGTATAAAGATTCAAGAAGATACATTGCCATGAATGATTTGGAGCATATCGAAGAATATAAGAATCATCAGTATAGCGATATTACGTTTGTACTGGAAGTAAATCCAAATGCTTCACCCTGGTATATTAAAACCGAAAATACCCAGACGGAAATGCCAGATATTGCAGTAGGAGCTGTGTTTTGCGAACAACTTATAAAACATCCTAAGGATGAAAATAAAATTCATTTGCAAACTTATAAAGGAATGGCAGCACCATTGTACCATAAAGCCTTTGAAAATGACAATCCTTTTTCAGAAGATTTGGATGAATCTATCCAAAATGTAATGAACGATTTAGAAAATATTCAAAATGAAAATATCTGGAATAAGAAATATTATATAAAACTATACTCCGCAAATATAGGATCGCGTAAACAGGGCTTTTTAGGAACTAAAAAGTTCGATGAGCAAGTTGAATATACTTTCTTAATGCCATTATTAGTTGTTGGTAGCTGGGATGTTCAAATTCCTTCGGAAATTTTACCAGAAATGGAATCTCCTAAAGCATACTATAAAAGCTTTGGACTTAAAAATCTTATACCTAAGTGGGGTTTAGGTTTTGGCAAATGGTTAAGTTCCGGCCTAATACTTATTTTAGGAATTCTTGTTTTAATTTATCTTTTTCCATCCATTTTGAAACGGCTCTTTAAATTTTAAACAATATTTGTTTAAATTTATTTTCTTTAAATAAATGCATAATTATGTTAAAAATAAGCCTAATAGCCTTTCCTAATGCACCTACTGAAATTATTAAAAGAGGAGAATCAGTTTTAAAAAATAAATTTAGTGATATAAAATTTGATTATACCGACGAAAATCCCGATGTGTTGTTTATTTTGACTGGTGGATCAGAAAATCAAGCTAAAAACATTTTAAAAAATGCAGATAAGATCTTAATTCTAGCAATGACCGAAAATAATAGCTACGCAGCTGCTTCAGAAATAAAAACATATGGCAATCAAAATAACATTAAATCGATTTTATATAACCTGGATAACGAAACAGATATCGTTAATAAACTTGGAATATACTCAAAATGTAATATTGCTTTAAACAATATTTCAAAGTATAAAGTTGGTTTAATTGGGGAAGTATCTGAATGGCTTATTAGTTCTGAAATTAGCAACGAAATTTTAACAAACAAGTTGGGTCTTCAACTAGAGAAAATTGCATGGAGTAGTTTTTCTAAATATTCTGAATATGATTTAAATGAAGATTTTCTGGAACAGTTTAATGACTCAAAACTGGATATAAAAGACTCGTCAAAAGTTTATAATCTTTTAAACGATATAATTGCAAAAAAGCAACTAGATGCCATTACAGTGGAATGTTTTCCTTTGGTAAGAGAAAATGCTGTGACTGCATGTTTGGCTTTATCACGGTTTAATACAAACGGAATTCCTGCAGGTTGTGAAGGTGATATTACAAGCATTACTGGCAAAATAATTATTAAGGAATTAACAGGTCAAATTCCATGGATGGCAAACCTTGCTGCAATAGAAGACGATAAGGTATTCTTTGCACATTGCACCATTGCAACTGATTTAGTGTCTGATTTTAAAATAAATACACATTTTGAAACTAACCAGGGAACTGCAGTTCAGGGAAAATTTAAATCAGAAGAAGTAACTGTGTTTAGATTAAATAATGATTTAACAAAAGCTTTTTTATCCTATGGAAAAGTAGTTGATAAACCTGAAAGAGAAGATTCGTGCAGAACACAAATAAAAATTAAAATTCCAACCGAGGATATTGAAAAACTTAAAGAAAATCCTTTAGGGAACCACCATTTAATTTTACCGGGAAATCATGTTAAGTTACTTCAATATTTTTGCAAGTTGACAGGAATTGAAATAGTCTAAAAATGAATTGCTTAAGCTGGAGACGGTTAAATAGTAAATTGGTATTTCAAATTTTAAATTAGGCTGCTTTCTTTTTACTAGTTACTAATTATTTGTTATTAGGTTATTCATTACTCACTAATCACTATTCACTGGCAATTTGAGCGGCAACCCAGGCAGTAGAAAAAGCTATTTGCAAGTTGTAACCTCCTGTTGGTGCATCTAAATCGAGAATTTCGCCGGCAAAATACAAACCTTTAATTAGCTTAGACTCCATTGTTTTCTGATTAATTTCATTTGTATCAACTCCACCAACCGTAATAATTGCCTCTTCGAAGGGTCTGTGCCCTGTAACTTTAAAATTAAAATTCTTAAGCCATTTTCTGAGTTCTTTTCTTTCATTGGATGTGATCTGATGCCCAAGTTTTTCTGATTCAATTTTAGTTTCCTGAATACAAACTGGAATCAATGATTTGGGTAACAATCCATTTAATATATTTCTAAAAGTAACTTTCCCTTTTTCATTAAAGTCGCGCAATAATCTATTATCCAATTTTTTATCGTCTAAGGCTGATTTAAGATCTATACTAAAAATGATATCTTTATTTTCTTGAATTGCAGGAACTATCAATCTGCTTAATGATAAAACAATAGGACCGGTGATTCCAAAATCTAAAAAGCTCATTTCACCAAAATCTTCAGCAGCCTTTTTGCCATCAATCCAAACTGTTCCTCTAATATTCTTTAATTCCAATCCACTTAACTGTTTTGCTTTGATTCCTTCAGTTTCTAAAGGTACCAACGATGGACTCTGTGGATTTACTTTATGTCCAACCGATTCTGCTAATTTATAACCATCACCTGTAGAACCAGTAGCAGGATACGATAATCCTCCAGTTGTAATAATTACTTTGCTTGCTAAATAAGATATATCTTCTTTTCTACCAGACTCTTCTGAAATTCCACGAACACCAATTATATGGTTTTCATTGATTAACAATTCATTTACTGTAAAATTAGTTTTGGTTATTACTCCAGTGTTCTTACACCAACCAAGCATCGATTTAACAAGTTCAACAGCTTTACCATTTTCAGGGAATACTCTACCACCACGTTCAGTAACAGTTTTTACACCAATTCCATTAAAAAAATCAATTAGTTCATTCGAGAAAAAATTAGAAAAAGATGAGCGTAAAAATCTACCGTTGGGTTTAACCTGGCTTATGAATTCTGCAAGGGGAGCTGTATTTGTAATATTGCATCGGCCTTTTCCTGTTATTCCCAATTTTCTTCCGGGTTTATTCATTTTTTCCAAAACCAGCACTTTAGCTCCTAATTCGGCCGACTTACCTGCTGCCATTAAACCAGCTGCACCACCACCAACAATAATTGTATCGTATTTATGCATTTAATTTCAATAGATTTAATATCGTCAAAGATACTACAATCGTTAACAATGGAATGTTAAATTAAATAACTTTATAAGAGCTAATCCAAAAAGTAAGAAAACTTACTTTTTGGGTTATTACTAATTTTAGTATTGTCTTTGCTGATTAATCTGTTCAGACTTATATAAAATTTCAGTCTCATCAATTTGTATAAAGTTCATATGAATCCACTCAGAGTTTATGGATTTATCCCTTGTTACAAACTTTAAAGCTTTTTCCGTTTTATAAGTTTCGAATATTGTTATTGAATTTACATCTTTTATTGATTCTAACTTAAATTGATTTGAGCCTATTAAATTTTGTACATCGCTTTTTCTTGCTTTACCTAATTTTTCATCTAAATATTCACTTATAGACTCTACAATTGCAGCTTCTAAAAGCTTATCTAAATAGCTCTTAAATAGGTGAGTGTTATTATAAATATCAACTGAATATAATTCGCCATTTATTGCATAAGCAAAACCAATAGCATTCACAGGAGCTTTATTTAGCTTTGATTTATATATAGCTATAAGTTCATTTACATCCTTATTCTCAAGCGTTAGTTGCAAACTAGATTCTGAATCATTCGATCGAACGTCAACATTACTACCTTTAAGCTCACTAGCTTTATCATTTAACTTTTCTTGTTGTTCTGCCACACCCGACCAAACACTTGACTGATCTTGCATATATTTAGCTGCAACTTTCAGTTTACGCGAAGATAAAACTTTTGTATTCTCAGTGAACTCTTCAGATTCTTCATTTCCTCGTTGCTGCCATCTACCTGATTCAACGCAAAAACTGTTAAGTGGAATCTTGCCTGATTTAGGAGGTAAAATCAAATCGAAGCGAATAGTTCTGTCTTGCTGTCCACCTTTTACTATGTCGCCAGAATTAATGTAAACATACTTATCTGAACTGTTTTTGATTGAGAGTTCTTGCACATTTCCCGTTTCATATACGGTCACATATTTTTTCTCAAGTGCTTCCGAAAGAGATAAATATTCTTTATCGACCAGTTTTTCATTACTAATGATATAAAAGATTTGCAAATTCTTATAAGATTCAGGATCTTTAATTGCTACATTAGGTAAGGTTTGTGCTTCGACTTGTATAGCTAAAAAATATAGAGCTATAATTAATAATGATTTTAATGTTTTCATGGTATTTTCGTTTTAGTTTATTACACTAAATTAGACTGGAACATTTTAAGATTCAATCTAGAATTAGTAAACAGGACAAATGAAAGGATGTAATGCTAATATGATTTAGGGAAACAGATTTTGCATAGATTTTTATGGTAGCTATTTATTTTTAATGAATAAAATCATAAATTTGATCTAATCACAAAAACACCCTAACAATGAAAGAAGGCAATATTGAAATTCTGGATCTTGATTTTGAATATAAACTTTGGAAAAATAAACTTGAATTTTATCGAAAAGAGATAAAATTAATGAAAAGAAGAGTAGAAGTTCTTGAAAAAGAGCACTCTGGATTTACTTTCAATAAAAAAAATATTGAAATCCTTGAAACCCAACTAAATGAAATAGAGCTTGCAAAGAATAAGATTAAAACCATGGAATATGAAATGGGATATTATGCTGTTGACTATCCAATTTCAAGTAAACATTTGCATTATATTGAGCATGAAAAAATACGATTGGTAATTGAAAAGATTAATGATTCTCAACAAAAGATACTTAATAATATTTATCCATTATTATGTTTCCCTTTTAATATCAAATAGATTAAAATTAAATCATTTTACAAAAGTCTTTTGATTAATAAAACGATAGAAATATATACAGACGGGAGCTGCAATCCAAAATATCAAATTGGAGGATGGGCAGCTTTAATTTTATATACGGATGAAAAAATTGTATTACAAGGTTCTGAAACTGAAACTACACACAATAGGATGGAACTAATGGCAGTAATCAAAGCCATAGAATTTGTATTAAAAGAAATCTCTGAAATTATCTTAATTAAAATATACACGGATAGTCAATATGTTGAGCAAATACCTTTTAGAGCAGCGAAATTAATTTCCAGGAAATTTATTACAAAAGCAGGTAACACACTTCAAAATGCTGATTTAATTCAAAAAATTATATGCTTAATGGAATCTGTAAAAATCGAATTTGTTAAAGTTAAAGCTCACCAAAAGGCTTCCGATAAAACTAACTATAATCGTGAAGTAGATAAGCTATCAAGGAAGATCGTTCGCAATCAGATAAATAGTAAGCCATAACAACTTTTTATTTACTTAAATTGGAAATGAACAATATAAAACAGCCATATGTTTCTATATTGAATTAAAATTTATGGCCATGAAACGATATTTATTAACTTCGATAGTTGTATTTGTTTTTCATTTAAGTGCATTAACACAAACTACTCACACAATAAATGCTAGCGGTTTTTCTTTTTCTCCGCCAACTATTACAATTTCTGTAGGTGATATTGTTTCTTTTGATGTTGGTTCAAGTCACCCGGTTTTAGAAGTTAGTATGAGCACATGGAATTCAAACGGGAATACACCATTAGCTGGGGGTTTTACTTTTCCTTCCGGTAGTGGAGATAAAATGCTAAATGCAGAAGGAACCTATTATTATATTTGTGAAAATCACATATCTAGTGGCATGAAAGGGAGGATCATCGTATCTACCGCAACAAATGTAAATGATCTAAAATCCTTCAAAGACTTTAAAGTTTTCCCAAATCCTTTAAATACAAACCAGCTTACTATTGAGAATATAAGTTATTCAAATCCAGAATTTGAATTAGCAATATTTGATATTACCGGCAAATCAAAAATTGTTATGAATGGGAACTTAAAAAACAAGCAATTAGTTGTTGATTGTTCAGAGCTGGTTTCAGGGATTTATATTATTCAGTTATTTGTTGACAATACTAGCTATACTTCCAGGATTATAAAAAACTGATATAATCCAATAATGGTTATTTATATTTAAATTGAGTATTTTTATGTAAAATCATTTATTCATTATGAAAGTCTTAAAATACATTTTGGTAGGTAAAGTACTGATTTTAACATTTATAATAAATTACTTTTCGTCATGTACTTACGATAATGAAGAAGATCTACTTAAAGATTTCCAATGTGATACAGTAGGAATAGTATATAATGATTTAACATATATTTTTTCAGATAATTGTGCTGATTGTCATAATGAGACCTTATTCTATAGAGATATTAAAATGAATACGATTGAGAATGTTAGAATCTCAATAAACACAGATCGTGTTTTACCTGCAATAAAACATGAAGGTCAATATAAAATGCCTTTCGAGCGACCAAAATTATCCGATTGTGATATTGAAAAAATTGAAGCATGGATAAATGCTGGAATGCCTGAAAATTAGTTTGCTATGAAAAAACTTTATTTCCTTATTTGCATTTTATGTATCCAACTGAATGGATATGGTCAGGATTTACTTTCAATGCTCGATTCTATACAACCAGAAACAGACAAGAATCAGTACGTTGAAGGAACCTTTAAAAGTGTTCGACTAATTAATGGTTATACCAGTGAAACAGCAGCGAAAAAAGAGCTAATATTTTCAATTTCACATCGATTTGGTAACATAAACGGAGGTATAAAAGATTTTTACGGTCTTGATCAATCAACCATAAGATTTGGTTTTGAATATGGTTTAAACGACCGCATAGATCTTGGTATCGGGCGAAGTAACTTTGAAGACATTATTGATGGTTTTATAAAAGTTAAATTAACACAACAATCTTCAGGGAAGAAAAGTTTTCCGGTAACAATAACCTGGCTCGAAGGAATATCAGTTAGAACACAAGAGTGGACAAATGATGAAGTTGATTATCCACTCACAGGACGTTTTTACTATATTCATGAATTATTTATAGCCCGAAAATTTACCGAAAAATTATCATTACAATTATCTCCGGTAATTATTCACCGAAATATGGTTGAAACTCGTGAAGATCAAAATACTGTTGGAGCTGTAGGTATAGGAGGCAGATACAAAATAACTAATAGATTTACTGCTGTTGGTGAATATTATTATCTTATCCCTGGAAATACAGCCGATAAGTACAATAATTCACTCGCCATAGGTATTGAAATAGAAACTGGTGGACACGTTTTTCAAATACATGCAACCAATTCAAATGGAATGACAGAAAAAGCATTTATAACAGAAACAATGGGAGAATGGATAAATGGTGACGTAGGAATTGGATTTAATATCATTCGATTATTTAGTTTTAAATAGAAATATAGTTATGAAAGCAACATTCACAGTAATTCTTTTATTATTTGTTTCAAGTTTATTTGCACAAGATTTATTTATACTATCAGAAAGTGAAATTGAATTTACATCAGATGCCCCGCTTGAATTAATTGAAGCGGCTTCAGATGAGTTAATAGGAATTCTGAAAATTTCTGATAGATCGTTTGCTTTCCGTGTTCCAATGAAAAGTTTCGAAGGATTTAATAGTTCTCTTCAAAAAACACATTTTAATGAAAATTACTTGGAATCAGCCAAATATCCAAATACTATTTTCGAAGGCAAAATTATTGAAGAAATAGATTTTAAAACACCTGGCACATACAATGTAAGAGCGAAAGGGAGTTTTACATGTCATGGAGTTAAACAAGAAAGAATTTTAAAATGCAAAATAATTATTGCTCAAAACAAAATCTCGGTAAGTTCAGAGTTTACCGTTTTACTCGAAGATCATAATATAAAGATACCAACAGTTGTTAGCCAAAAAATTGCAGAAGAGATTATTATAAATGTTGATCTTGAATTAGTTCCCAAAAAATAATGAAGCATCGAATACATCTTATATTAACTTTAATATTATTCTTAATATTTATTGGATTACATGCTCAAAGTCCAAGATTTGATTCTTATAAAGTTTTAAAGAATAAAAAAAGTGTTGAAGTCTCAGCAATTTTTCAGGATCATAAAGGATATATTTGGTTAGGTACCAATTATGGTTTAGTTAAATACGACGGAGTAGATTTCCATTTGTTTACAGAGAAAGATGGTCTCTACGATATTAATATTTCAACAATTGGAGAAGATTCTAATAGTATTTTATGGATAGGTCACAAAACTGGAAAAATCACGTCATATAATGGATTCGAATTCACAAAATTCGATCCGGAAGAAGGTTTGCCAGCTGAAGTAATTTCTTCATTTTTTATCGATAAAATGAATGTACTATGGTTTTCTACCTTCGGAGAAGGTGTTTATTATTATAAAGGTCAAAACCGCAAAAGACTTTATAATTTAAGTACTGAGAATGGCCTTCTAGACAATTATGTTTATGATATAATTCAGCATGATTCTTTACTTTATTTCTCAACGGATAAAGGCATTTCTGTATATAATCCCAATCGTAAAGAATTTATTGATGAAATAACCATGTCGGACGGATTACCAGACAATATTGTGAAGCATATGATTATTAATAAATCAGATTTGTGGATTGCGATGGAAGATGGTGGAATTAGTAAATACAATTTAATTAATAAAGAATTTTCACAAACCTTAGATTGGGAATTTGGATCTATAAATAATTTCATTTGTATTTCTGATAAAGAATTATGGATTAGCACAAAACGAAAAGGAATTATTAAAGTAAATTACGATAAGAATGATCATGTTTGGTATACGGTATATGGAAAAAATAACGATTTAACCGATACCAGAACCAAATCTATTTTCAAAGATCGTGAAAATAATATATGGATAGGAACACGCAATGGATTGTCTTTAAGAAAGAATAACAATATTGAATTTCTTAACGAGAATGATGGATTTACAATTAAAGACATTTTTAGCTTTGTTATTGACGACTTAGGAAACTATTGGGTTGCATCACAAGAAGGATTATACATCGTTAATAAGGACAAAATAGGAGAGATTAACCAGAAACTTCTATTTTACGATCCTGATAATTCATATTCTTTTATATCGCTATACAAAGATGATTTGGGTAATATTTGGGCTGGAACATATGGATACGGAGTTTTTAAAATTAATCCTATTACGCTTGAAATTACAAATTACAACTCAGAAAATGGTTTATCGAACGATAATATTATTCATATATCTGGTAATAAGGAAAATATATGGTTATCGACACTTGGAGGCGGTGTAACAAAATATTGTGTTAGTAATACCGATGAGTTCAGAAATTATACAACAGCCGACGGTTTAACATCAGATTATGTTTATTCTACTTTTACCGATTCAAAAGACAGAACCTGGATTGCAACAGACGGGGGAGGTGTTGTATATTTTAAAAATGATAGTATTCACAAGTCTTCAAATCCCAAACTTGATTCTGTTAAAAAAACAGTTTATGCGGTAATAGAAGATTGTAATAATAACATCTGGTATAACTGCGCAAACCACGGATTATATAAGTATGACGGAAATACCTTTCAAAATTTTAATGAAGAAAATGGATTAAAAAGCAATATTATTCAAGGAATAACAACAGATTTAATGGGTAATCCAGTAATTATTAGTAATGAGGGTATTGATAAATTCATCATTAAAGATAGTTCTTTTGAATATACTGGTGAATCAGCAGGAGTTGCCTATTTAGAACCTAATTTAAACGCTGTTTATAAGGATAAAGACGATAATATTTGGATTGGTAGTGCATCTGGAATAGTTAAATTAAATGCAGACAGCAACGATTCACTTGAAATATTACCCAAAATTTTTATTACTCAAAAAAGACTCTTTTCAGAAACTATTCTAGGCGAAAATACAACTCTTAAATACAACGATAATTATCTGACTTTTAACTATACTGCGCTTTGGTTCAAGTCATCTGAAGACTTAAAATATCGCTATAAACTGAATGGTTTTGAAATGGATTGGAATCCTGCAACTAACCTTCGTATGGTAACATATTCTAATATACCTCCAGGTGAATATAAATTTGTAGTACAGGTAAATTATTCGGGAGGAAAATGGATTGATAGTCCTGATTCCAAATTCTCATTTCGCATAAAGAAACCTTTTTGGGAAACCATTTGGTTTATATCAGCATCAATTATTTTGATTCTAATAATAATATTCGCCTATATTAAGGCGAAATTAAAAAAGTTAAAGCGTGATAAAGAAATTCTAGAAGAAGAAGTTAGAAAACGTACCGCTGAAATAATGCAACAAAAAGAAGAAATTGAAGCACAAAGAGATGAAATTGAAGCTCAACGAAATTATGTAACGGAACAACGCGATAAAATTGAATTACAAAACAAAAATATTACTGCGAGCATTGAATATGCAAGTCGTATACAAAGAGCTGTGTTACCACCCAAGGAAAATTTTGTAAAATATCTGGGTGAGCACTTCATATTTTTTAGGCCAAGAGATATTGTAAGTGGCGATTTTTATTATTTAAATGCTAAAAACGGAAATATAGTCGTTGCTGCAGCTGATTGCACAGGACATGGAGTTCCGGGTGCATTTATGAGTATTTTGGGTATTTCTTTACTTGATCAAATTATGAGCCAAATACCAGATTCTTTTACAGCTGGCGACATTTTAACTCTATTACGCGAAGAAATTAAAAGCGCACTAAGACAAACAGGTAAAGACAATGAAGCAAAAGATGGAATGGATATTTCACTTTGTGTGTTAAACCGAAAAGATCAAACCATTCATTTTGCAGGGGCTTATAATCCTTTAATCTTAATTAGAAACAATGAAATAATTAAACATAGTGGTGATAAAATGCCCATTGGTATATTTATAAAAGAAAAGAAATCATTTACAAATAATATTATAGAGATCCATAAAGGTGACTCCTTATATTTATATTCCGATGGGTTTCAAGATCAGTTTGGTGGTGAAAACAAAAAGAAATTTTTACCGAAAAATCTAAACAACCTACTTCTGGAAATTTCAAATAAATCGGCTCAAGAACAATTAGAAATACTTAATGATACTCTGGAAGACTGGAAAGGAGAGGAGCCGCAAGTCGATGATATCATAATCTTAGGATTTAAGATATAAACAAAATTATAAGTTTACATAAGTGTTATAGTAATTCTTTGTCTTCCAATGAAGCCTTAACCTTCTTATGGTAATTCCAGAATTTGGTCTCTATATCTTGAAGTATTTTTTTATATTCCGGATCATCTTTCATTTTATCAATTAATGGATCTATTTCTAAAAATAGAATTAACCAATAAAAATAATTGTCTTCTTCAGAAAATAATTTCAAATGCTCAATAGCTTTTAACGAATCACCTATATAGGAATAATACATTGATAAGCTTAAATTCCTGTATATAGATTGATCATTTTCAGCATAGTATCTATATTCATTAAATAATTTCTCAGATTCATCTATTAATCCAACTTCCGCTAATACAACTCCAATTTTCGAATTTTCTGAAGGATATATATCAAGACTCAGTGCTTTTTTAACATCTATAAATTTTTTATAATATGTATAAGCACTTTCATAGTCTCTCTGGTAATAATAAATTTTACCTACTTCCTGCAACACATCTAATCGGGTCGTATCCTTTTCCAAAGTCTTGACCAATAATTTTTCACTTTGTTTTAGATCTTTATTTTTAGCATAAAGTATATAAGCCCTTACATAGTCAGAATATATATTTTGAGGATTATACACGAGCGATTTGTTAATATACGTTTCAGCTTCTTCAATAAACCCCGATTGAATCAAAGCATTACTCACATGTAAGTATATAAAACTTGCAGTAACAGAATCATGTGCTGCGATATCTAATTGAATGCCCTTGAGAGCATATTCGAGATATTTTTCAGTATTAGGAATGTTACTTGTGTAAAAATCAGATAAAATATTAATAACAACAGCCGAATTCGGATTGTATTCTAAGGCTTTTTCGAGATAAGGAACTGCTAATTCATTTTCCCCACTAATCATGTATGATAATGCCTTTGCAATTAAACTTTGAGCAAGCTGAGGATCCAATAATAAGGCCTTATCAGCAAAGTTTGTTATTTGTTCTGTATATAGTTTTTCTGTTTGAAATACGTCTAAAAAGTAATAGGCAATAGCGATACCGGCATATGCTCGTGCAAATTCACTGTCCAGCTCAACAGCTTTTTTATAATATTCAATAGCTTCCAATAAATTTTCAGTACCACCTTTATAAAATAAATCAAGTCCTTTTAAAAAATAATCGTATGCAATCAGATTGTCAGTAGGAATTTTATTAATTCTTTTTTCCTCTTCCGGGGTGATTATTACTTTGATATTTCCTGCAATATTTCTGGCTACATCCATTTGCAATTGAAAAATATCTTTCGTCTCCCTTTCGTACTGTTCAGCCCACAAATGCTTATCACTTTGAGCTTCAATCAGCTGAACATTCAATAATATCCGATCTCCAATTTTTTGCCCACTGCCTTCAACAAAATAATTCACATTCAGCTCTTGAGCAATTTCAGGTATTGTTTTCGATGTATTTCTATACTTTTCAACTGAAGTTCTACTTAAAACTCTTAATTCTTCAATTTTTTGTAGATTATTCAGAATAGATTCCATTAAACCATTTATGATATACACATTGGTAGAATCGTTGCTGTCATTTTTAAATGGCAGAACCGCTATTGATTTTTCAAGTACTTTAGGTTTTAAAGAAACAAGATATGTAACAAAAAACAATATAATTGATAATACTATTGCCAAAAGACCAATTCCCCAATAAAGTTTTCTGCTAATTGCTTTTGTTTGCTGTAATGGTTTAAGTTTAGTTTTATCATCATGTTTACCAATTTCTCCGGGTGGATATCCGTAATATTCACGAAAACATTTAATGAAATAAGACGTGCTACTAAAACCAACTTTAAACGAAACTTCTGAAACATTACAAGAACCTTCTTTTAATATTTCCATTGCGTATTGTAATCGAATCTGACTAATAAATTTGCTAACCGATAACTTTGTAAGTTTTTGAACCTTCCGAAGCAAATTGGAACGACTCATTCCTATTTCAGCAGCAAGTTCAGACACTCCAAACCTTTCGTTTGAAATGTTCTTCTCTATAATTTCAGTAATCTTATTTATAAACTCATTTTCTATAGAGTAGGAATCTTGCATTGTATAAAATTTCAATCGATAAATTTAATCTTTCGTTAAAGATACAAATAATGAATAAAGATACAATTGTCATCTTTCAACCTGTAAGGAGGAAACTAATTTCTTTAAATAACAAATAGTTCTATTTCACCTACTTTTCTTGATCCTTAAGCAAGCATTTGCGTCATAATTTATACTCTTGCATCATAATTACAACAGCTTCATCAAACTTAATATTATTGGCTACATAATTGATAAGTCATGCATCACGGTTTGTTAGACCTTTACATCATCAAAACGATGTTAAACTTTAAAACAAAAAACGATGAAAACACAAATGAATTATTCAGTAAAAACAGTAACAATGGCTTTAGTTATTTCATTAACTATGGCATCTTGCGGAAACTCACAACAAAACTCGGTTAAAGAGAATGCAACTTTAGAAACAAAGGTAAAAGCACCAAGTATGGATATACATACGGCTACTTTTATGGGAGATCTTAAAGCAATTAAACAGCATATTGCGGTTGGTTCAAATTTAAATGTGAAGGATGCATACGGTTCTACACCTCTTACAATTGCTTCAACATTTGGGAAAACAGAAGTTGCTATTGCCTTAATGGAAGGTGGAGCAGATTTAAACATAAAAAATAACGAAGGATCAACACCTCTTCATACTGCTGCATTCTTTTGTCGCACTGAAATTGTAAAAGCTTTATTAGAAAAAGGTGCTGATAAAACATTAAAAAATAGCTATGGTTCAACAGCTTTGGAATCTGTTTCAGGTCCATACCTAAATGTAAAACCCATATATGAACAAATTGCCACGCAGTTAGGACCATTAGGTTTAAAACTAGATTTTGATCGTATTGAAGCAACTCGTCCGCTTATTGCAGAAATGTTAAAATAATTTGTTAAGAATTCGATTGTTATTATTTATCAATTTAAAAACTATTATTGTGAATACAATTAAAACAAATAGAAGATACGATATAGATTGGTTACGTGTAATAGCAATCGGATTACTTTTAATTTATCATATCGCTATTGGATTTCAACCCTGGGGAGTATTTATCCGATTTATTCAGAGTAACAATGCATTGGAATGGCTATGGATACCAATGGCTATGATAAATGTATGGAGAATACCTCTGTTATTTTTTGTTTCGGGAATGGGTGTTTGTTTTGCTATTCGAAAGAGAAACTGGAAACAATTAATAGTAGAAAGAACCAAAAGAATACTTATCCCTTTTCTTTTTGGGGTATTCTTTATAGTTCCAGTTCATGTATTTCTATGGCAGAAATATTACAGCCAGGAAATGATCTATTCTCCTGGTCGCGGACACTTATGGTTCTTAGCAAATATATTTATCTATGTTATTCTGTTAATTCCATTTTTCTTTTACTTAAAAAGAAATGAAAATGGGAAAATTATAAGATGGTTGAAAACCATGTATAGCAATCCTCTTGGATTATTACTAGTTGCTGTTTTATTTGTACTTGAGGCAATAATTATTAAACCCGAAATGTACACTATGTATGCGATGACTTTTCATGGATTTGTATTAGGATTCCTTGCATTTCTATTTGGTTTTAGTTTTGTTATCACAGGAAATGCATTTTGGCAAACAGTACTAAAATGGAAGTGGGTGTATTTATGTATAGCAATCACATTTTATGCGGTAAGACTTTCTGTTTTTAATCTCGAAGCTCCAAATTATTTAGTTGCCATTGAATCCATTGTATGGATATTTTCGATATTTGGTTTTGCTTTTAAATACCTAAATCGCCCAAGCAAAGCATTAAGTTATTTAAGTCAGGCAGCATATCCAATCTATATAATCCATATGATATTTTTATACTTGGCCTCATATTTCATTTTCCTACTTGATATTTCAACAAGTTTAAAATTTGTTTTAACTGTTTTTGTAACATTTATAGGATGTTTTATCTTATATGAATTTATAATTAGAAGAGTGAATTTTTTAAGACCAGTTTTTGGATTAAAAAAAGCCGATAGAGCAAATAAATATGAAATAAATAGTAAACAAGGCTTAACTCATAAATTAGTTACTTGTAATAATTAAATCATAAAAATTTACAAACTAAAAAATAAGAAATATGGAAATATTAGTAAATTTAGGACAATTTCTTGCTGGCATAGGTATCTTATTAGCGGGAGCCGCTTTCATATGGTGGTGTTCAATTTATGAACAAATACACATACCAAAGAATAGCAAGAAAAACATAAATAATAAATAACTTAAAAAATAATTAAAAATGTTTAAGTTAAGATCATTACAAAATATAGATTTTGATTTATTATACGAATCATTTAAGGAAGCATTTGTCGATTACGAAATGCAACTAAATAAGGATGAACTCCAAAGAATGTTAACACGAAGAGGATTTGTTCCTGAATTATCTTTTGGAGCATTTGATGAAGATAAAATGGTTGCATTTACATTTAATGGGATAGGTGAATTTAATGGTATTAAAACCGCGTATGATACAGGTACAGGAACTATAAAAAAGTATCGTGGAGAAGGGCTTGCAACAAAAATATTTGAATATTCTTTACCTTTTTTGAAAGAAGCTGGAGTGAAACAATATTTATTGGAAGTATTACAACATAACACCAAAGCAGTTTCCTTATATAAAAAACTAGGTTTCAACGTAACACGGGAGTTTAATTACTTTTCACAAAAAATTGAAAACATTCATTTACAAGAAAAAAATACAAACCAACACTATCAAATAAAGTCAATCGAATTGACTCAAATTAATTCCTTAGGTGAATTTCATGATTTTAATCCATCATGGCAAAACAGCTTTGAATCGATATTCAGAAATTCTGTTGATTTCAAAGCTATTGGTGCATTTAAAGAAAATCAGTTAGTAGGTTATTGTGTAATTGAACCAAAATCAGGAGATATTACTCTATTAGCTGTTGACAAAAGAAATAGAAGAAATGGAATAGGAAGTCTACTTTTTAAAGAAGCATTGAAATTAAATCAGTATGAGTCAATAAAATTTATAAATACTGAGATCGGGTGTGATTCATTGGCAAGATTCTTGAACTCAATTTTAATTCCATTAGTTGGTAAACAATTCGAAATGATTAAGCAATTATAATCTTTTGAATTAAACGTACAGAATCCTTTAAATTTAGCTATATGACAAAATATATGATATTGCTTTCATTTTTAAGCTTTCATTTTATAGCTTTTAATCAAACCATTACTGGTTTGGTTATAGATAAGAAAACCAAGAAAGAAATACCGTCTACCACAATTTATTTCAGTGGAACTTCTTGTGGGACAAGTTCGGATCAAAATGGAAAATTTGAATTGGATATTTCAAAACATGCTTCACGGCCAATAACTATAAGTGCTATTGGTTATTATTCCAATACAATTGAAGATTTTTCAGATGGAGAGCAACTTACAATAAAACTAATACCTAAGATTTACAATATTAATGAAGCAATAGTTAGTTCTAAATCTTTAGTACGAAAACGGAGAGCAAATTTAAGACTATTTCGAGAAGAATTTCTTGGTACAACAGATAACTCATGGGATTGCAAGATTTTGAATGAAGAAGACATTACATTCAATTACTTCGAAGACGAAGACACTCTAAAAGCTTATACTAAGAAACCTTTAATAATAGAGAACAAAGCTTTGGGATATAACATTACTTACTATTTAGATGTATTTGAATATTATAAAGATAGCAAATATGTATTTTTCTCTGGCAATTTCATATTCGAGGAAGATTCTTTAGCCGATCAGGAACTTGTTCAAAAAAATCGCGAATATGTTTATAGAGGTTCAAGAATGCATTTTTTAAGATCTCTTTGGGTTAATGAATTATTTGAAAATAATTTCAGAATCGTAGATTCTAAAAACAAAAGAGTTAGATATAAAGACATTATTATTGAAGATGAAAACCATAATAAATTCATAAAATACAAGGGTAGCTTAAGAGTTTACTACCATGAAATTGAATCTAAATTAATTATATCAAAACTTATCTATTTTGATAAAAAAGGTAATTTTAGTCTTGAAGGTATATGGTGGACTGGTGCAATGGGTGAAAGACGAATCTCAGATTGGTTACCCTCTGATTATAGAAGTGAATATAATAAGTAAAATACCTCTTTTATATCTTTTTTGATTAATTCCTTAAATTTTAGTTGTTAAATAGTAAAATTTTCTTGCTTCGTCTAATCTACTGACTATTTGTTTTTATTTCAACATCTTCCAGTGCAAGGAGGAAGATATTTTAATTTAATGTCTATATTTTTTGACTTTATGTATATAAATTTTAACTTTGTATCGATAAACTTTTACATCACGTATAAATATTTTGACATATGGAAGGAAAAATGTACCGTAAAGAAACAAGAATACTGGTAAGTTTAATCAGTACTATACTAATTTTTGGATTCTATGCCCTATATGTTTATAATAAACATGTAGCAGGAAATCCTGAAATCTTAAACGACCTTAAATTCTGGGGCAAAACCTTTTTTATCTTTATTCCTGTAATGATTGTAACACAAATTGTTATTCATATTATTTTCGCTATCATTAATAAAATTGTTACCAATGAAGATATCCCAACCATTTCAGACGAAATGGATAAATTAATTGAACTAAAAGCATTAAAAATTTCACGATGGGTAAATTCTATCATCTTTCTATTGGCAATGGGTTCAATACTAATTGGAATGGAAATATGGGTAATGTTTATTTTACTCATCTCTTCCTGTTTTATATCTACAATAGCTGAAGCATTTGCCCAAATTTACTTTTATAAAAGAGGAGTTTAAAATGGGTAAATGTAACATTGATAATAATATAAGGAAGTTTCGTTTCAATAATGATGAAATGACCCAACAGCAATTAGCTGATAAAGTTGGAGTAACAAGGCAAACAATCGTAGCCATTGAAAACGGGAAATATTCACCAACGCTTGAATTGGCCTTTCGTATTGCACTTGTCTTTGAATCACCATTAGATGAAGTATTCTCATTTAAACTCAAAGAAGGCTCTGTTAAATAGAAATCTTAAATATCTTAAAACATCATTAGAAGAAAATGAATAGAACAGAAATATTTTGGGATAAACAATCAATCAGATTTGAAAAGCTAACCAATAAAGATGAAGAGTCATTCATCAAGATCATTGAAAAAACAAAAAAATATCTCAGCAATACTGATAAAGTTTTAGATTTCGCATGTGGAATAGGTACTTCATCATTAAATATGGTTGATTATGTAGAAGAAATTCAAGCCATAGATATTTCCTCAGGGATGATTAATGTTGCCCATAAAAGAATGAATGAACATAATACTAAAAATATTAAATTTATTCATGCAAGCATATTTGATGAGCAATTTAAAAATGAATCATTTGATGTTATCACGGCTTTTAATATCATGCATTTATTAGAAGACCCTAAAATAGAAATTCATAGAATAAACGACTTACTTAAACCGGGAGGATTATTTATTTCTTCGTCAGCATTTTTAGGTGAGAAGTCATTGTTTCGTTTTATCTTTTTCCTTATTAGCAAAGTGGGAATTGTTCCTCATTTGAAATTGCTAAAAACAAATGAATTTGAAAAATTAGTGATTTCCGAGAATTTTAAAATTATCGAAACTCAAAAATCCAGTCATCCCACACCAAATGGCTTTATAGTAGTTAAGAAGTTGTAGAAAACATTATTAATCATAAATCAAAGCAATTTAGAATAACCATGAATATATTTAAAACCAAAAAAACAAAACTTAGAGCTAAAAGAGTATTTCTAAAAAAGGGTACTTGCTCAAATACCTTCTTTTATATTTTAAATCGCGAATTTGGCCATCCAAAAGAAATGGAAGAGCGAGCTTTAGATCCCTTAGCTGGCGGTATAGTACAACAAGGATATCAATGTGGAATGCTTTGGGGAGCATCAATGGCCGTTGGTGCAGAATCATATCGCAGGCATAAAGATCAAGGTATAGCAATAGCTGTTGCTATAAGGGCAACTCAGAATATTATGAATTCTTTTGAAAATAGAACAAAGTGTATAGACTGTGAAGATTTTACTAAAACTGATTTTAAAAACAAAAAGAGTTTTGCAAAATATATGTTAACAGGTAAATTCTGGTCTTGTTATAAATTAGCAGAACAGTGGGCTCCTGAAGCAATCAAAGCAGCTTATGAAGGATTAGCGATTGAACAGTTTGAAACGGACCAAAAAGCAATTAGTTGTGCTTCTGAAGTTCTTAAAAAAATGGGAGGGAGCGAAGAAGAAATAATTATGGTTGCAGGATTTGCAGGAGGCCTTGGTTTAGGCGGTAGTGGATGCGGAGCTCTTGGTGCCACAATTTGGAAAACCATTCTCAAATTAATTAGAAAAGGTGAATGGAAAACTACCATGTCTGATCCGGATTCTGAAAAAATAATTAATAGATTCTATGAAGTCACCGATTATAAAATGGAGTGTCATGAAATATGTGGGAAAAGTTTTAATTCAATAAATGAACATACAGAATTTATTAAAAATGGTGGTTGCGATAAACTTATTAATGTACTTGCGAATAATTAGAATTAATATATTTTGTAACTTGCTAATTGATAATATTCCAAAACCATAAAACCAAAGAAAATGAATTCTGACAAAAAAGCAACTAAACCTTATAACCAGAAGTCGCTCCGTTTGTGGCCCGGCGTTACGGCATTAATATTACAATGGCTAATTAGATTTGTCATCCCTATTGTTATACCTGGAGACACTTCTGTTATGATTGGAATATTTGGAGGACTTGTTGGAGGATTGTTTATCCTTGTATGGTGGGCGTTCTTCAGCAGAGCTCTTCTATTCGATCGTTTGAGTGCAATTCTTCTGATGGTAATTGCACTGTTCATTACATCTCAGTTAATCCATGAGTCTATCGCAACCGGAGGACAGGGTATGATGTTTCCCATAGTTTCTGTTCCAATACTTTGCCTCGCTTTTGTTATTTGGGCTATTGCTAGCCAAAATCTATCAATCAGTCTACGACGTTTGTGGATGTTTGTAACCATCTTTATTGCAAGTGGATCATGGATTCTGCTTCGAAGTGATGGCATTACCGGAGATTTTCATCCTGATTTAAAGTGGAGATGGACTAAGACACATGAAGAAAAGTTGATGATTAGAACTGACGATTTAATAACGCACTTTTTGGATTCGACTGAAATAAATACAGAAACCAAATGGCCCGGATTTCGTGGACCTAATCGCGACGGGATTGTGCATGGAGTAAGAATTGAAACAGATTGGAAAACGCATCCTCCTGTTGAATTGTGGCGAAAAGCAATTGGTCCTGGATGTTCTTCTTTTGCTGTAAAAGGTCCCATTTTTTATACTCAGGAGCAGCGTGGTGAAGACGAAATTGTTTCTTGTTACAATTTAAAAAACGGTGAACTTATCTGGAAACATAATGATAAAGCACGGTTCTGGGATTCACATGCTGGTGCAGGACCTCGATCTACACCTACAATACAAGATAGTCTTTTATATACATTAGGTGCAACAGGTATTTTAAACGTACTAAAGATTGATGATGGAAGTGTTGTATGGTCTAGAAATGCTGCAACAAACATTAATGATACAATTCCCGGATGGGGATATGCTAGCTCACCTTTAGTGGTTGATAGTGTTGTTATAGTTGCCATATCAGGGACTATCGTTGCATATGATATAGCAACAGGTGAACATCTTTGGACTGGACCGAGAGGTGGAGAAAACTACAGTTCTCCACATCTTGTAACCATTGATGGAATAAAACAAGTTTTGATGATGAGCCAGTTTGCTGCAACAAGTTTTGCGCCTGCTAACGGTAAGATATTATGGGAGCATCCATGGGAAGGTGGCGCCATAATACAACCAGCCATGACCGAAAATGGAGATTTATTGATTAGTGAAGGATATAAAAAAGGCATTCACCGAATAACCGTTTCTAAAGTTAACGAAGAATGGAACATTAAAGAACATTGGATGACTACAAAAATAAGACCCGATTTTAACGATCTTGTAGTACACAAGGGATATATTTATGGTTTTGAAGGACTCAGTTTGGCTTGTTTAGATTTAAAAGATGGTAGTCGTAAATGGAAATCAGGTCGCTATGGGGGACAAATTCTCCTTTTAGCTGATCAAAACTTGCTGCTAGTTTTAACTGAAAAGGGTGAGTTAATATTAGTAGAGGCTGTTCCTGATCAATTCAAAGAATTTGCAAAGATACCCGCTATCAAAGGTAAAACATGGAACCATCACGTTTTGGTTGATGATATATTATTGGTTCGGAATACTCAGGAGATGGTTGCATTCCAACTTTCAATGGCTAATTGGTAAGTAGTTGTTTTTTTATTAATAAGAGAATGTTGATTTCAATAATATGAATGAATTGAAATTAGATTTAATTAAGTTAATATATTATAAAAAATAACATAAACGTCTCTTATATTTAAGAGACGTTTTCTCAATATTAAAAGCTGTTTGATAACTGTAATTAATCCTCAATATAAACAACCGGACAGTTTACATACATTACTTCTTCTGGTAAAATATTTGAAGCCTCTGCTGTTGCAAGATCCGAAACATTGTCAAAATCTGCATTATCGTATACATATACCGACCATAATGGTGAATAATCATTGTCCGTTGGAATGGTAGCAATAACATTGTGAGTTTGTACTGATCCAGTTTCAGTAACAAAACCTGAAGGTGGACCGCTATTCGGATTCATATCATCAGGATTAATATTAAATGTTACATAAATTGGAGAAATAGGAACTAATCCAGCAGGGTTAGCTTCTAATTCTTTTTCCATGAAAGTAAAATAATAAACTATTTCATCTTTGTACCATCCACGGTCTAAACCGTTACTTTCTAATCCTAGTCTTAAACTAGCTATACTGCCTTGCGGTGCTAGAGGGCAATTTACCAAAGTTGTTGTAGTTTGAATACTATACCCCTCTGAAATTATATCCTGAAAACTAGTTACAGTATTTGCCACATAACTACTAGGAACGGTAACTTTATATATTACCCAGAAATCACTATAACCAATATCGCCCGGAATAACATCAATAATATTTAACTGTCCTTCAACTGGTTCAGTACTACCTTCATTAAATAAAACATAAAGTGGAGCAGGAGTCAGAGGTTGTACATCGAAGTTATAATATTTTACAACCTGTCCATCCGGACCAAAACTTTGAGTAATGAAGTCTCCCTGATCAAAATTTATTGGATCATTGGCTGCTGGCAATGCAGAATTTTCACTTCTTTTCATTAAAGTAGCTGCATCATCACTAAATCTATCTACACTTACAATAGTTGCTTCATCGGGATTTTTAGGTTTTTTTACAAAATCATCTTCATCACACCGCTCAAAAACTAGTATTACTGCTAAGCTTAAAAATACTAATCTCATGTTTTTTAAAAATATTGCTCTCATAATCTATTGTTTTAATATTTAACACCTTATCTTAAAACAATTGTACACATTATATGTTCACAAAGCTTATTGTAAATTTAAATCTTTTACGTAATAAATTTATTGTAACTTTCCAAATAAATCAATATAGATTTTATAAATTGCTTAAATCTTGTTTAAATTTGAATAAACGAAATTACAAATTATAAGCAAAACATATCATTAGATATTGATCAATATTCTAAACTTGATATTTGAAAAGATTATTAATATGTTTAGCGTCTAAAATTTGAAAATTAATAAATCAAAAATATTAACTAAAACTACAATAAAATGAGTCCAAAGGGTATAAACCACTACATCGAAGCTGGAAAACGTGCAATGAACTGGCACAATGAGTATAAAAAGCAAATGAAAAAATGCAAATTTGATACCATTGCTGTTCATGGTGTTTATTCAATGCAAGAAGCATTAGATTTTAACCAGGGTTCAACAATTGAACCAATTTATATGTCTGCTTCGCAAACTTATCGCGACTCTGATGAGATGGAAGCAGCTTTAAGTTATCAAATCCCCACCTGGTGTTATTCACGAATTGGTAACCCCAGTATGTATTACCTAGAAGGAGTTTTAGCACTTTTAGAGACATATGGTACAGATATAGAAGCAAGTTGTTGTGCAACATCTTCTGGGATGTCAGCTATATACAGTGCATGTGAACCTTTTCTTGTTGTCGATAAAAAAAATCCGGATAAACCTATAAATTTTGTAGCTAGTTGCCAGGTTTATGGTGGAACATTCCAGCAGTTTGCTGTTAGAAAAGATGAAGAAAGAAATATCGAATGGCGAAAAGTGATCAATTCTAACAATTTAGATGAGTGGGAAGAACTTATTGATGAAAATACTCGTTTTTTATATGGCGAAATGCCTAGTAATCCAGGGCAAGCGTTTTTCGATCTTGAAAAAGTAGCTCAACTGGCACATAAACATGGAATACCTCTAATTATTGATTCTACAGTTGCTACACCAGCGTTAATGAGGCCAATTGCTTATGGAGCTGATATAGTTGTTCAATCTGTTACCAAAACATTAACAACCAGTGGATTTGGAATTTCGGGAGCTGTTATTGCGAGAAAAAATCTTACCTCGAATATTGACAATCCTGGCATGAAAGAAGATTTTGGGATGTATATTAAAGCATTACCTAATAGAGATAACGGTCCTAACATTTCACCAATGAATGCAATTCTTACGTTAAACGATATTAGGACATTACGTTCTAAAATTGATTTAATGAGTAGAAGTACAATGAAAGTTGCAAAATACCTTGAGAGTCATAAACATATAGAGAAAGTAGATTATTTAGGATTGCAATCTCATCCTTTGCATGAACTTGCTAAAAAATATTTGGTTCTCGTTGACTCAGAGCATGATGAATTATACAACGAAAAAGTAAACAGATATGGTCATCTAATGTCATTCCGTGTAAAAGGAGGAGCTCAAGCAACAAGAGATGTTTTTGATGGACTGCAGAGAATTTGGAGAGCTACTGACTTAGGTAGAATTAAGTCTGTTGCAACAATACCGGCCATTTCAACTCATCAACAACAAGGTGAAGAAGGGCGAAAATTAGCCGATATCCCTGGAAACCTAATCAGATTAAATGTTGGAGCTGAACATCCAAGTGATATTATTACAGATTTAGAACAAGCTTTAGCTGTATTAGACGGTATAAAAGTTACTAGCACATCACCTGAATATTCGGCTGGGGGTGCATCATCAGCAAGATTAAGATAATAAATTGACATCTTAAAGATGCAGAATTTTTCTGCATCTTTTTATTCTTTTGATATTTAAATTTCAAACAATGGAACCGATAAAATATTATTCAACTAATCTAAAAGCTAGTGAAGTAACTTTTAGCGAAGCTTTACTTAAAGGTTTAGCTCCTGACAAAGGACTATATATGCCTAAGGAAATTCCAAGCTTTACAAAGGAAGAAATAAAGAGTTTTTCAGATAAAGAATATTATGAAATTGCATTTGAAGTAATCAGAAAATTTTTGGTTGGACAAATTGCAGATGATAAACTATTGGCGTTGGTTAAAGATGCATATAATTATGATGTACCATTGGAAAGGGGAGTTGAAAATAAATATGTAATGCGTCTTGATCAAGGCCCAACAGCATCATTTAAAGATTTTGCTGCCCGTATGATGGGAAGACTTATGAATTACTATATTACAAAGCAAAATAGAAAACTTCTAATACTTACTGCAACCTCTGGTGATACCGGAAGTGCTATTGCAAATGCTTTTTACGATCTCGATAATATAAAGGTATTGGTACTATTTCCTGATGGAGAAGTTACTGATCGTCAGCGAAAACAAATGACTACTTTAGGTAAAAACATTCAGATTATTTCACTAAAAGGTAAATTCGATGATTGTCAAGCATTAGTTAAAGAAGCATTTTCTGATTCTGATTTAGATTATTTAAACTTGTCTTCTGCTAACTCTATAAATATTGGTCGGCTGGTTCCTCAAATTGTATACTATTTTTATTCTTTTTCTAGATTGAGAAAAGGCGAAATTAATGATGACGTAATTTTCTCTGTACCTTCAGGAAATTTTGGTGATATGATGGGTGGTGTATTAGCAAAACATATGGGTTTACCTATCAAGAAATTTGTAATTTCAGTGAATGAAAACGATGAATTTCCTACATTCCTAAAAACAGGAAAATATGATAAAATAGAGCCTTCTAAGAACTGTTTATCAAGTGCAATGAATGTAGGCCATCCAAGTAATTTAGCACGCTTAGTTGCTTTGTACGATGGTTTTATGAACGAAAAAGGTGAGATTTCTCAAGCACCTGATATGGTTAAAATGCGTAATGATATTTATTCAAGCAGTGTTTCTGATAATGAAACTAAAGATA
This sequence comes from Bacteroidota bacterium, assembly GCA_042584405.1. Classification (GTDB taxonomy): domain Bacteria; phylum Bacteroidota; class Bacteroidia; order Bacteroidales; family UBA12077; genus UBA12077. The sequence continues at coordinate 10,590 of JBHOSR010000004.1, read as the reverse complement.
TGATCAAAAAAGCTTTTGAAGAGAATAACTTGCTGCTTGAACCACATGGTTCTGTTGGTTGGAAAGGCTTAATGGATTATTGTAATGAATTTAAAGTTGATCAAGATCAATTATGCGTTTCACTCGAAACTGCTCATCCAGCAAAATTTCCTGATGAAATTATTGAGATTCTTAAAATTGATCCTGAATTACCTCCTAGTTTGAAAGGTCTAGAGAATAAAGAAGAATTTTGTGATAATTTAGAAAATGATTATTCAAAATTTAAAGAATATTTGATAAACAACTATAAATAATACTTGTTAATCATATTAGATTAATACTATAAAAATGAAATATATAATTATTCTTGGTGATGGTATGGCTGATTATCCGATAAAAGAATTCGGTTATAAAACTCCTTTAATGGCTGCCGTTACACCTAATATTGATGAGCTTTGTAAAAGAGGAAGATGCGGAAAGTTAGTTACTGTACCTAGTGACATGCCGCCAGGAAGCGAAATTGCTAACATGGCCGTGCTTGGCTTTGATGTTAAAAAAGTATACCAGGGAAGAGGTGTACTTGAAGCAGCAAGTATGGGAATTGATTTGGACGATAATGATATGGCTATGCGATGCAATATTATATGCATTGAGGATGAAAAGATTAAAAATCATTCTTCTGGTCATATAAGCGATGCTGAAGCTCATGAATTAATTAAAACGCTACAAAAAGAACTTGAATCAGAAGAAATTAAGTTTTATCCAGGCGTGAGCTATCGTCATTTATTGGTATTAAAAAACGGAAAAACTAATATTGATTGTACACCTCCACATGATGTACCAGGAACTCCATTCAGAGATGTATTGGTTATGGCAAAAGGTAATGATGAAACAACTGCTAAGCTTCTGAATGAATTAATTTTTAAATCACAGGAAATTTTAAAAGATCATCCTATCAACAAAAAAAGAATATCAGAAGGAAAAGATTCAGGTAATTCAATCTGGCCATGGTCGCCCGGATACAGACCTGAGATGAGTACATTACAAGAATCATATGGAATAACTGGAGCTATGATTTCGGCTGTTGATTTGTTATATGGAATTGGTAAATATGCAGGAATGAAAGCCATTAAAGTTCCTGGATCAACAGGATTATACAACACCAATTATGAGGGAAAAGCTAAAGCTGCAGTAGATGCTCTTAAAGAGGTTGATTTAGTTTATTTACATATTGAAGCTAGTGATGAAGCAGGTCATGAAGGTGACCATGAACTTAAAAAGAAGACAATTGAATATTTGGATCAACGGGTTGTAAAATATATTATGGAAGAGACTGAAAAAATGGATGAAGATGTTGCTATTGCATTAATTCCTGATCATCCAACTCCGTGTGAATTAAAAACTCATACTCATGATCCAGTACCATTTATTATTTATCATCCTGATGAAAAACCAGATAGCGTTGTTAGTTATGATGAAGAAGCAACAAAGGAAGGATTTTATGGTATATTAAAAGGAGATGAATTTATCAAAGCATTATTGAAAAAATAAAAACTAGCATATCTGTCTAAAAGAAAAATCCCGGTTAATACCGGGATTTTTTCATACAACGCCTTTATATTTTTTGCGACGTGGTTTTCGCTTATGTTTTAATTCATCAGCACGTTTAGCTTTTCTTTCTGCACGTTTGGCTTTTAATTCAGTTCTTCTTTCTTTAATCTTTTTAAATGGATTCTTGTTCTTTTTACCGTCTTGAATTGTTTTTTCGTGTGACATAAGCTACATAATTTGGATTAATACTTAATACTCTATATTTTATAATTGAAGTACTATAAAGTTAAGAAATCAATGTATATCTTGTCAAGTTTTTGTCCAAATTTAAATTTTAAATTATTAGGTATACCAGAATAATCCTACATAGTAGATCCTGAATTTATTTTTAAAATGTATATTTGAGTTTATTAAACCAATTTATGAAAGAATCGAAAATAACTATAGATAAAATATATATTCAAAAAATATCGTCTTACATCGCTTATACTTCTATAAATATTGCTAAAGATCTGAAAAAAGCTTTATTAAATGATCCTCAGTTACTCAAAGAAATTATAAAACAAGTTAAAAAATTTAAAGCATTAGAAATAGGAAAAGCATGTGATGATAAAGAATTGCAAAGAATTTCCTTATATGCTACTTTTCTGTTTTATTTAAAAGCTACTATTTATATTTCACTTCAAAAGGGAGCTAAACATCTAAAATTAGCGCCTATTAAATCTTCAGAAAGCAAAGATACGCTGCAAAAAAAATATAAATATGCCATAGGTTTAGGTTATGATTTTATTTTTAGTTTAGAACTTTTAAATGATTTTTTACTAAATGCAAAACACCTTCCATTATTACTGCAAAATGCCTTTGAAATTGGGAATTTGAATTTAAATAAAATTGGTACTGATATTTTTGGGAATATTTATAATACACTATTATTAAATCCTGATCAAACTGAAAAAGGGCAACATTTTACCAGCAATGATGAAATAGATATTATAAATACATTTTGTATACACACTAATACTGAGAATGTTATAGATACTGCATGTGGAGCAGGAGCTTTTTTAGTTAGAGCTTACCAAAGATTAAAATATTCTAATCCTGCGTTTAACCATAATGAGCTATTAGAAAAAATTTGGGGTATTGAGGTTGATATTTTACCTGCATTGTTAACAAAAGTAAACCTGTTTTTTCTAAACCTAAGAGATAAAGATTTAATTACACAAATACATCAAAAAGACTTTTCAGGAAATACTAGAACATCGAAAATTAAACTTCCGCCATTTGATGCCTGTATTGGTAATCCGCCATACATTAGGCAAGAACTTATTAAAAACAAAGATAAGTGGCTGGATCTAGTTCAAAATGAGTATGGCCTCAAAAATCTTAATAAACAAAGCGATCTTTATGTTTATTATTTAATGCACACTGTTTCTTTTTTAAAAGAAAGTGGCAGATTAGGTTACGTCATAGCTAGCAGTTGGTTAGATGTTTCGTACGGAAAGGACTTGCAAAAATTTCTATTAGATCGTTTCAAAATTATCGCAATTATTGACCAACAAAACACCAGAAGCTTCGAAACCGCTTCTGTAAATACGGTTATTCTTATTGTTGAAAAATGCAATAATCAAAAAGAACGAGAAAACAATAATGTAAAATTCGTTCGTATAACTCAAGACTATTCAAAAATAATTGGACATTTTACCGATAAAAATAGATTTGAAAAATTGAATGGTTTTGTTCAGAGTATCGAGAGTGTCCAAAAGAATATTAAAAATGATAATTACTGTATAAAAAGCATAAATCAAAAAGAACTTGAGTTACAAAGTACTGTTAAAGGCAAGTATTTAAATGGTCATTGGGGAACTAAATACCTTAGAGTTTCTGAAATATATAACCAAATAATAAATAAAGCAGCAGATAAGTTAGTTGCTTTAAGAGAAATATGCGATGTTAAGTATGGAATAAAAACAGGAGCAAATGATTTTTTCTACTTAATAGATGAAACCGAGGAAGCCATTAAATTAAATAAAAGGAATACGGTTTATTGGGAAACTTATGGTTGGTATTTCTCTAATCTCGACAAAAATCATCATATACTTAATAGAAAATACGTCAAACCAATTCTGAAAAGTCAAAGAGAAATAATTAAACTTTCAATTAAAGTAAATGATCTTAAGTACTGTGTATTAGATATAAAAAATAGCTATAAAAGATTGAAAGGATCGAATCCCGAAATCAGTAATTACATAAAGATTGGGGAATCTTATAAATACAAGATCAATAAACGTTCTACCTGTGCTGGAAGAATATCAAAGAGTGGCGAATCAGATTGGTTTAATCTGGGTAAAGATATTGCTATTGGTGATTTTATAATACCATCAAAAATAGGAGAGCGGTTCCGTTTGCTTGATAACCGAAATGCAAAAGTATATTGCGATAAGGTTAATTATAATATTTGCATAAAACCTGAATTTAAACAATACTCATATATATTATTTGCTATTTTAAATAGTACGATTTTTAGATATTTTATCGATCTTTTCGCCAGGCAATTAACTGGAAGTCAAACCTTAAGCGATGTCGATGTTAATATTGTACAAGATACTGTTATTCCACATCCCAAATATCTACTTAATAAAGAGGCTGAATTGAAAGTTATTATGGAATCAATGAGTAAAAGAAAACAAGAATCAATTTTTAAAGAAATTGAATTTGAAGATCGTAAAAAATTAGATCTGATTATTATGAATGCTTGTGGATTTGGAGAGAAAGAAACAGAAATAATTCGAAAAAAAGCTGTTGAATTTGTACAAGTTCGTAAAGTTAAATCCGATTCACTAAAAACTATAAAACCTGTAAATAAAAAATGATCATGTTTGAATATCATGAAACAAAATCGAAAGCAGGAATTTGGAATATTGTTAAAGTAAATTTAGATCCAAAAAGTGACCTTATTTTGCGAGCAGCAAGACAAGCGAAATTGAAAGTTAAACATACTATACAAGCTGGACAGGACGGAAGAGTACGTAATAATAATCTTAAATTTCAAAATCAGTTTCGAGGAATGATTGCTGAAATTTATGCTCTTGAACTTCTGAAATCGTGGTTGGCAAAATATAAATTGCATAACTGTGAAGTAGTTAGATATGATGATGTTAGAACGGATGATTTTAGTAGTCCTGAAAATGAATATGATTTAAAAATTCAAAGGAATGGATCTGATAGTAAAGTAATTAAAATTGAATCACGTTCATCAGTAACATATAAAAGAACCTTAACTGAAGGTATAAACGATTTAGATATTATTGGTCCATATATATCGAAATCAAAGTCCAAAGAATCTTACGTTGACCACTATATTAGACCTTTGTTTGATAACACAAAAGAAATGAAAGCGGAAGAATTCAGCGATTTTCTAAAAAATGGACTTATCGATCTTTACTTTGTTGCAGGATGTAGTAAAGAACACATGATTGAGAAAGGATTTTATAAAAGTATGAAACAATCTTCTACCAGGTATAGATGTCTGCCCATAACTTCAGGTTTGAATATTCTTGAATTTCAATCGGAGATAATTAAAAGTTTAATGTAAATAACAAAAAAATTGAAAATTAATACTTACACTGATTTTGGCAATGTAAAGTAAAATAAACTACCATCCCCAGGCTCACTTTCAACTCCAACCGTTCCATTTAACTTACTGGCAATACGCTCTACAATAGATAAGCCTAAACCATATCCCTGAGTAGCACTTTTTCTATTTTCGAGCTGTGAGAATTCTTTAAATAAATCTTTCACCTCATTACTAGCAATACCTTCACCATTATCTTTTACCCAAAATTTCACCGAATCTTTTAATTCTTTAGCTCCTAACTCAACCTTGGGAGGATCTCCACCATACTTTATTGCATTTGAAATATAATTTACCCAGATTTCTTCAATCCAAATCGGGTAACCTAATACTAATGGCCATTTATCAGAAATTTGAATTGTACAATCGTATTTTTTTATCAAATCATCTAATCTTAACAACACTTTTTTCAGTATTTCATCGGTTCTTATCTCTTTAATTTCTATTTCCTCTTGATTTCGAACCTGTGCTAAAAGCAATAATCCATCAATAATATCCGTCATTCTAATTATTCCGTCATATATATATTTGCAATATCCTTGCTCATCTTTATCGAGATTATTACTGTAATTTAGAATTTCGGCAAATCCAAGAATGGAACTCATAGGGCTTTTAAGATCATGGGCTACTGTTCTTGCATAAGCATCTAACTCAAAATGAGCAAGTTTTCTTTTTGTAATATCATAAAATACGAGTATTCTGCCAATAATTCTTTTTTTATAATCCTTTAATGAAGCTGAAATTAGCTCGTAATGTCTGTTGCTTTGTGTAAAATCTAGCTCGCCCCTAAATTCCTGATCTTTAAGAAGATTTTCATAAGCATCCTCAAAATCAGTTAAATAATCCAAAACATTTAAACCGACCATTTCTTGTTGTTTAATTCCAAAAATATTTTCTGCTGAGGGATTTACATCCAGTATTGTTCCATTATCGTTAATAATTATAACTCCACTCTTTGTGTTTTTAAATACCAGGTTGTATGCTACAGGAACAATATTTAGAAATTTATCAACATAAATAATCATAAAAAATAACAGACCAACAATCACAAAGGAAAGACAGGTTGGATCGTGCGGTGCAATTGGATTTTTCCCAATTATATATAAAAAGTTAGGTATAAGTATAACCACAAGACTAATTATAATAGGCAGTATTTGTCTTCTGAATTTTACAGGCATGTTCATTATACTGCGAATTAAGATAACACCACCTAATAATAAAATAAAATACGAATAAACAATCCATATATAAAAACCTGGTCCGTATTCCTTTTCTGTAATTAAAAAGCCATCAAGTTCAATAAACTTAAAAGAGAGATAATAAAATTTATGGTATTGAAATGTTAATATTTGGATAAAAGTAACAGCTGGAATAATGAATATTAAACCTATTATCCTTTTTGTCAACCAATTATCAGAATTTGTATAGCTCAATACAAATAACAACCAAAACGTTGCAGCACATATTACCCCTAGATATTCAATACGAAGCATTATGAGTTTGAATGCAACTTCTGTACTAAAAAACATCAGCGTATAAGCAAGAGTCCAAATACCTGAAAATAATGTAAGGAACCTAAAAAAAGTTTTCCCACGCACAGCCTTTATTTGTCCTACAAAAAATGATAGTGAAAAAGCTATAATTGCAGCTATAATATATAAAATTGCAATAGGCGTGAATTGCCAGGAGCTCATAATTAAAACTGTTATGGTGGTTTTAACAAATTTACGGCATATTACGATCAAATTCCACTAATCCATACAATAGTACTTCAAAATTTAAGTTACATTCTTTTTGCTCTGTAAATATGGTATGATAATGTCATTTTTATATTCACTGGTACCATCATATGTTATGGTTACAACTGGAACACCAGTTATTCTTTTAATTTCATTAGTCATTGCTTCAGTAACTAACGAAGGACAGCAATAGGCAGGATTTGTTTGTACAAATAGTGATACATCCGGATAATTTTCGAGTATATAAAAAACCTTCAAAATGTTTTCATATGATTCACCTGAATGCATAAGATTTATATTAAACTTATCAAGATGTTTCTCTAGTTTCTTTGGGTTAATAACTGGTTGTTTTCCAAAATATTTTTTAAAATGTTTATTATAATATTTTTCATCAAACAATTTAAAAATACTAATTACAATCTTATAAAGTCCTGTTTGAGAGTAACTACCTCGAGCTAATGCTCGTCTTAAAATATTTTCTATTGTAATCTTTACTAAGTCGTTGTAGGGAGTTGTAATAACCTCACCACCAGCATTTTCTATGGCATGAATAAGTTCCTGATTCATTAGATCATTATCACGGACATAGAAATCTCCAAATATGGCTACTTTAGGTCTTTTCTCATTGGATTTTTCGATTTTATCAAATAAAACTATTGCTTCAGAAACAGCTTCATCCATCGACTTTTTCCCTAGAAAAGCTTCTTCCAATATAAGTACACTTTTATCTATTGCTGTATCAGTGGCTCCTTTAATTGTTTCATATGGTCGTATCTTACAGCTAATTTTTCGAATTAAACCACCAATCATATATGCAAAATATGCATAGTAACAAGTATTTAATGAGAATTCTAAATGTGTTAATGGACCACTATAAACATTCGATTTTTCAAACCCATTACCATAGTTTTCTAGAAGACTTTTCATATAATACGAATAAAATCTCAGATTACATGATAATTTGCTTTCTATCATCCATAGTATTGTATTTTCAGGATTTAACGAGTATTTCTCAACATAATCAATATATTCTTGTGTAATGATATTTAAAGGCAAGCATTGTCCTGTATTATGTGCCATACTCTTTTTTATTATCATTTCGCTAGACTCCATCAATTGAGCATCAATTCCAGTTCTTTTTAAGTTGGCAACTATCAGTGGTGAAACAATTGAATCCCAGCTTGGAAATAATAATGTTTTACCGTTTACTTGTGATTCTATATGAGGCAGTATTTCAAAAGCTTTTACTGAAGGAATAATTTCAGCCGATTTAGAATGATTTTTAAATGAACGAATAGCTGCTTCAATTCTGGTTTCGTATCCTACATTTGAATCATGCTCATCAATTTGAAGGATAAGATATGGTTTGTGATGTTTATTCAATATCTTTTTAAAATATTCGATAATAAAGGAATCAGGTGCACATTTAAATGCAGTAATCAATACTGGATAAAGATTTTTTGTTGTAGCAATAACTTTAGCTTTTTCAAGGATTTGAGCAGCATAATGCCATGGAACTTTTTTAAGTAAAGACTTAATATCATCCGACTTTTCAAAATCTGAATTTATCATATCCTGATAGAAAGTTTTTACTCCCATATTTGAAAGAATATCGGGAATTCCTTTGTTCATTGTTTTCGATAATACGATATAAGGTCTTCCTAACAAAACTACAGATAGATCTTTTTCCGGATTAAATTCCTGATCAAACAGATCCGTTAACCTTTTTCTCTTGTCCTCGTAAAAACTTACCGCTTCATCATAAGCTTTACTAACTTCAAAATAATTTAAATCATTTTTTAAAATAGGTTTTAAACATTTTAATAGTTGAAGTGCACTATAATAACTTCCTTTATTGAAATCAATTAAAGGTGAAAGACATTTCTTCTGAATATCCATATCCTTTAAAGAATATATTAAGGATGAACTAAACTGTGTATAATAACAGAAATTTCTAACTGTGTCTTTTGGTTTTTCTCTTGATTCAAGAAAAACAGGAATAAAAATATAATCCACTTTATTAGCCAGATAGGCAGCATGTCCAAACATTGAATCAACGGGTGCACAAAACTCAGCACCAGCAATACGTTTACCTGTTTTTAAAGAATCCGTAAAATTTTCGCTTGTAATAGTTCGAATCGACAAATTGTTCAAAAAACGTTTCCATAGTATCAATTCTTCGAATAAGTTTAAAGATGCAGGCAATCCTATAACAACATCATATTTAAATTTTTGCTTTTCAGATAGGATTTTTTTCCTTTCTACAATTAAATTAAATTCCTTATTAAGCTTTTTTGTTGGGGTTTCTGCAGTATAATCACGTCCACATAAAAAACCATAAGCTTCTTTTTCACCCATAACTTCCGCTATGCTTATATGGCAATTATTTGCGCATAAGAGACATGTTTCACTTTTAACGGGTATAACTTCTTTGTAAAGATTCAATCCCCTAAAATTGCTTTTTCCCACATGTTCTTCACGTAGTAATATTGCTACACCTAATGCTCCGGTAAGATGGCAATATTTAGAAACAAATATTTCTTTCTTTAATTTCTGTTCAAAAGCTGCTACTAAGGATCTGTTTTTGGCTGTAGCACCTTGAAAACAAATATTTTCGCCTATAGATGCTTCTGTAGCTACTTTCTTAAGATAATTTTCAGTAACAGAATGTAGAGCCGTTGCCAGTGTCTCGTTCACAGAAAATCCCATATTTAGTAATTGGTTGATATCACGTTCCATAAATACGGTACAACGATCACTGGCATATGGAGCTCTTACATTTTCAGCTCTTTTAGAATACTCAGAGAGTGGGCAATTCAGTTTCTTAGCTTGTTCTTCAATAAAACTACCGGTACCTGCAGCACAAACAGTATTCATCTGCGAAAAAGTAACTATACCTCCGTGCATTATTGTAAACTTAGCATCCTGACCACCAATCTCAATAATTGTATCCACTTTAGGATTCAACTCGTATGCAGCCCTTGCATGTGCTGTAATCTCATCAATAATTGAATCAGCTCGAATAATCTTTCCAATGAATTTTCTTCCTGAACCTGTTGTTCCAACTCCCAAAAAGGAAAGTTTTATTTTTCTGTTATCAACAATATTATCAATAGCTTCGTAAATTGATTTAACTGCGCGTAAAGGATTTCCTGCGGTATAAGTATAAAAACCTACAAGAGGTTCTTTGTTTTCATGAATAATAATTGCTTTTGTACTGGTTGATCCTATATCTATTCCCAAATATATTTTATAGTCAGTATTTTTATTTAAAGTATTATATAAATCTACCTGCACTTTATCTGAATGTAAAGATTGAATTGGTGTAAAAAGATATGAATCCTGATTTTTAAAATCAGGATATTTGCTAAGTTTTAAAGATAAAGGTTCGTAATAATATTCTCTTTTATTTTGATCATTATCTAGTATTTCATCTAACGATTTAATTTCGATAGGAGACAAGTCCTTTTCTTCCTTTAGGATTAATAAACAAGCTCCAATTGCTCCAAAAATGTGAGAATGATCATGTTGAAGTAACCTTGTTTCTAAGAGCTGCTCTAAATGTTTAATAACTGCATCATTTTTAGAAACTCCTCCAACAAATAAAATTGGTAAAACAGGATGGTTTTTGCTAAATAAAGTATCGGTAATATTTTTTGCTAATCCTTTACACAGGCTATCACATATTGC
>JBHOSR010000003.1:0-61720 GCA_042584405.1 Bacteroidota bacterium | reverse complement strand
GTTTGATATTACTGCTGATTTAACCTATGCAAATGATTCAGTTTATGTTGATGTTCAATTAAACTCATTGGCTGAATTTAGTGCTGGGGAAATAGTGGTTCATACTGTTTTAATTGAAGATAAGGAATATAGCTCAGCACCTGGTTCTAATGGTGAAACAGAATTTCCTGATGTCATGCGCTATATGTTTCCTGATGTTAATGGCACTGATATCGGTCTACCAGCTTACGATGATGATAAAATGGATTCTGAAGTAAGTGAGGAAATGGAATTAGTTGTTTTTGTTCAAAACAATGACGATAAAGAAATGTATGCTGTTTATCAGCTTATTTCAGATGTATCAGCCCCTGAAGTTACTTTTAATGTTACAGAAGGAGAAGAAAATGTTACTATAAGCAAAGACTTTGAAGTGAACTTCGATATAGCCGTAAGATATATTGGAGGTGAGGTTATAACTGAAGCAGATACTCTTGTGTATTTAAGAGAGGGTAGCACTGACGGTGAAGATGTGCCAAGTACCATAATAATTTCGGACACTAAAAAAACTATTGATGTTGAACCTAATGATGACTTAAATGCTCAAACAACATATTATTTAGGAGTAAAAACTGGATTAGAGGGATATAATGGGACACCTGTTGAAGAAACAAGTATTTCGTTTACTACCGGCGATTATCCGGTGGCAACTGCAACAATTGACCCTGAAAATGGAACTACAAACGTGGTACGTGATCACGATATAACAATTTCATTTGATATGGCAGTTCGATTACTAAATGACGATGCAATTTCGGATCCTTCTCCTCTTATAACATTTAAGAAAGACAATGATACTGGGGAAGATGTAGCGTTTACAGCAATTATTAATAATGATAAAACAATTATCACAGTTGATCCGGATGCAGTTTTAGATGCAAGTCAAGATTATTATATTAGCATTAGTGCCGATGTTGAAAATGAATATGACGTTCCTATTGAACCTGTAAGTTCAATATTTACAACTGAAGCTGCAACAGGAATTCATGATAATTTTTTAAGTACAGGTTTTAAAATTTATCCTAATCCAACAAAAGATTATTTAAATCTTAAATTAAGTATAGTTGAATCTGCTAATGTAGTTATACATGTGTATAATGAATCCGGACAACTTGTAAAAGTTTCTGATAAAGGGAAATTAAAAAATGGAGTTCATAATCTTGAACTGGATTTAAGCAAGTTTGATAATGGATTGTATTTTGTTAAAGTTTCGTTAGGTGGTAAAAACACAACTAAAAAAATACAAATAATTAAATAATAAGAGATTAATTAATATAAATTTTATTTGGATGGTAGATTTAATCTACCATCCATTTATTGTAACATAATAGTTATGAAAAAAACCGTTTTAACTTTTATTTTAGCAATTATTGGTTTGGTCGTTTTATCTCAAACTAAAAACTTGCAAAATATCCAGATAAAGAATTTACAAAACGAAATAGTTAATACCCAAGATTTGTTTGATGGGAAATCTCTGGTAATAATAAGCTTTTGGGCAACATGGTGCAAACCATGTATTAAAGAGCTAGATTCTTATAACGAAAATATTATTGACTGGTCCGAAGAAACAGGGGTTAAACTTTTTGCAGTTTCTATCGATAACACAAGAAGTATGAGTCGTGTAGCACCATTTGTTAATGGCCGTGGTTGGGAGAATATTCAGTTTTATTTAGATCCAAACGAAGATTTCAAACGAGCTATGAATGTGGTAAATGTACCTCATACATTATTGTTAGACGGAAATGGAAAAATCTTATGGCAACATACATCATATTCCGAGGGCGACGAATATGAACTTTACGATGCTATAAAAGAAAAAAGCTTAAAATAAAATGAACATAATTAAAGTGAAAAGGCTAGTATGTTTAAGCATAATAGTTTTATCAAATACAATAGTTTTTGCACAAAATAACGAAGGTCAGTTGCATGGTAACTTTCAGGTGGATGCACAAGTCTACAGAAACGATTCTGCAATTGGTGCGGAAGTGCCACCTTCGAAAATGGGATTAAATTCATATGCCAATTTTACCTATACCAAGAGAAATTTTACTGCAGGATTACGATACGAAGGATATATGGATGCAATGCTTGGTTATGATGATGAATATAACGGAGTTGGTGTTCCTTATCGTTTTATAACTTATCAAAACGATGATTTAGAAGTTACAGTAGGTAATTTTTATGAACAGTTCGGAAGTGGATTAATATTCAGATCATACGAAGACAAATCTCTTGGTTACGATAATGCATTAGATGGAATAAAAATTAAATTTAATCCGTATAAAGGAATTTATTTAAAAGGATTTACAGGAAAACAACGATCTTATTTTGATTTGGGTCCTGGTATTGTTCGTGGTATTGATGGTGAAGTTTTTATTAATGATTTGTTTTCATTAACAAGTGAGTTTAAATCACAATTTATTCTTGGAGGTAGTTTTATAAGTAAATATCAAAAAGATGAAGAACCGATTTATAATTTACCTGAAAATGTGGGTGCATTTGCAGGTAGACTTTCTTATGTTCGAGGTGGATTTAATTTAACAGGGGAATATGCTTATAAATATCCCGATCCATCATCTGATAATGGATATATTATAAAATATGGCGATGCTCTTTTAATTAATGCAACCTATTCACAAAAAGGATTAGGGATTTATTTAAGCATGAAACGTGTTGATAATATGAGTTTTCGTTCAGACAGAAATGCAAGTTTAAATAATTTACAAATCAATTATATTCCTTCAATAACAAAGAATCATACATATTCTTTAGCTGCAATGTATCCATATGCAACACAGCCAAAAGGTGAGATTGGATTTCATGGAGAAATAATGTATAATTTCAGCAAAGGTTCTTTTTTAGGGGGTAAATACGGAACAAATATTACAATAAGTTACTCTCAGGTAAATAGCTTAAAAACAACACCAAATGCTGATATTACTGGTTACAAATCAAAGTATTTTGAAATAGGTGATGAGATTTATTTTAGAGATATTAATGCTAATATTCATAAAAAGATAAATGCAAAATGGAAATTAGATATAAGTTATTTGAATATTACCTTTAACAATGATGTAGTTAAGCTAATACAAGATGATTATATAGCAAAAGTTATTAGCTTCGGAACCCTAAATGCAAATATCGGTATTTTAGATGTTACTTATAAAATAAAACCACGCCATTCATTAAGAATGGAGTTGCAAGGATTATTTACTGAAGAGGATAAAGGAGATTGGACTATGGGCTTACTGGAATACACTATTGCACCAAAATGGTTTTTAAGTATTTCAGATCAATACAATTACGGAAATACATACAATAAACTACATTACTTTAATGTGGCAGCAGGGTTTAAAAAGAATGCAAATCGAATTCAGGTAGGTTATGGTAGACAACGAGAAGGAGTTATATGTATTGGCGGTGTATGCAGAAATGTACCTGCAGCAAGTGGTTTTAATATTTCAATTACAAGTAGTTTTTAAATTTTTGAATGATGAAAGAAATTAGATTATTAATATTGGCGATAGGTTTATTATTTATTGGAAGTTGTGATGATATTGAAGAACCATTTATAGAGTATAGTGGTCAGTGCGGTGATGCAACATTACCTATTTCAATTAAGCAGATTTTAATTGAAGAATTTACAGGCCATAAATGCGGATATTGTCCTGGAGGTGATGAAACTATTGAACTATTAAAAGAATTGTATTGCGATCATGTAATTCCTGTTTCAATACATACAGGAATTTTTGCTCAAACTAATTCTTCAGGAGAATATACCTACGATTATAATACCGAAGATGGTAATACTATTAGCGAATTCTTTGGTCCAAGCGAATATCCAAGTGCAATAATTAACAGAACAGAATATAATGGTGATTTAACCTTGGGTCAATCATATTGGACATCAGCTGTAAGTGAATTACTTTTGCAAGAACCTGTAATGGATATTAATATTGCTTTAAGTTACAACTCTGGTTCTAGAAATCTGGATGTGGATATAGATGCTGTTTTTATTGATGCAATGAATGAAAAATTAATGTTATCGGTATATTTTATTGAAGATTCCATTGTTTCGTGGCAAAAAGATTATTCTTTGCCAAGCGGAGAACAAGACGTCGAATTTTATACTCACAACCATGTTTTTAGAGATGCTGTTAATAGTGCATGGGGTGAAGAAATTTTGAACGGACAAGTAAATGCTAACGATGTTAAAAGTAAATCATATAGTTATTCTGTTAATACAGATTGGAAAATTGAGAATTGTTCTATAGTAGCCTTTGTTTATAAGAACGATACTAAGGAAGTCTTACAGGCTTCGCAAGAACACATAATGCATTAGCAATAAAAAACCTGCAAAATTTTGCAGGTTTTTTATTTTATTATTTTTTTATGAACTTATTCGATTTTATTGGATTTCCATCTAACTCAAATGTCCAAATATATAATCCTGTATTAAGCTCTGCAACACTTATTTCTGCAGTCTTATCCATTCTATTTATTTTTTGACTTTTTATTTGTTTCCCAACAATGTCATAAATTTTAATAAACGAATTACCTGCATTCTTCAAGTCATAGCCAAAATACAATGTGCTTTCAACAGGATTAGGATATGAAGAAATGCTTTCAGTTATTTCAGATAAGCTATTAATTCCTGTAGCCATTATCTCATAAAAAACTGAAACAGATACAGAATCCTCTTCTTCTTTATCAACATAAAAAGTATACATGATCTCAGTTATTCCAAGATTTTTTTGAGGATTATAGTCGCTATGAAATTCTTTAGCTGTATCAGTAGCAAGAATTGAAGTAGAAGTTGTTGAAGGTGATGTAGAAATATCAAAACAACTTGAGCCCCAGCAATAAGAAGCTGTGCTTCCTGAAACAAGGTTTTTAATATAAACTTTTACAAAAACATCTAGTGTTTTAGTTGAAATGTTTTTTACATAAACAGGAACTTCAATGACTGATGAATCGTTAGAAGTGGCTATGTTAATTGAATCGTTTACAATCGCTGATCCATCCTTTTTTATCAACTCTAAACTTTGTGCAAATGCACTTATTTGTATAAATATTCCGAGAACTATTAAAAGTAAAAATCTTTTCATGAGAATACGAATTTAATGGTTTAAGGGTGTTAATTATGCTCAAAATTATAATTTAAATTGAATAAAACGACCTGTTTGTCTTTTTTTATAATAGAATAAATTAAGAAACTTTTGCAAACTTTAACATTTTTCCTCCGTATAGATAGGTATAGTTTTTGTTATTTTGTAAATTAGATAACAATTAACACCCCTTGTTTATGAAAAAGTTTTTACTCCTTATAACTTCAATCTTTATTTTAGGGTCTGTTTTCGCAAATCAAGATAATTTGTTCGAAAGTATTATAAATGATCAAAATCCAACTGACACTTCTACAAATAAATTATATGAAATTCAAAAACTGAAATTATATCCAAACCCAGCATCAAATTATTTATTTATTGAATACGATGTTATTTTTATAAAAGAAGCAAAACTTCTTATTTATAACTCAATTGGTGCAGTTGTATATACTAAGGTTTTAGAAAATAAGTCAGATAATATTAAAATATCAGTTAGTGATTATAAAAACGGATTATATTTCTGTTCCCTTCAAATTGATGGAAAACTTTTAAATACTCGGAAAATACTTATTAATCATTAACATTTTTAATTTTTCAATAACTCAATAAGCCTGCGCACACCAACGCTGGCTTTTTCTTTTATAAATGTTATATTTTTGTTTGAAGTAGGCACATCATTCGGGTCTATTAAGAAACCAGGAATTCCGTTTGGAGCGTAGTCTAACAATCCTGCTGCAGGATAAACATTAAGCGAAGTTCCTACAACAACGAATATATCTGCTTGTTCACATATAAGAGCTGCATCCATAATTGCAGGAACGGCTTCTCCAAACCACACAATGTGTGGCCGAAGCTGTGATCCTTTATCGCATAGATCACCCAGTTTTAATTCCCATCCAGTTATGTCATAAATCAAATTAGGATCAGCAGTACTTCTTGCCTTTTTTAATTCACCGTGTAAATGTAGGATCTTATTGCTTCCTGCTCTTTCGTGTAAATCATCAACATTCTGAGTAATAATATGAACATCAAAATATTTTTCAAGCTCAACTAATCCTTTATGACCTTCATTAGGTTCTGCTTCTAAAAGCTTTTTTCGTCGTTCGTTATAAAAACGCATTACTAATTCAGGATTGCTATTCCAGGCCTGAGGGCTTGCAACTTCCATAACATCATATTCTTCCCAAAGGCCACCCATTTCACGAAAGGTTTTAATTCCGCTTTCGGCACTTATTCCAGCACCTGTTAGCACAACAAGTTTTTTCATATTCGTTATTTTATACCAAATTAATTATTATTAATCGAATTTAAAAGAAGTTTTTATTTTAAGTAAATAATACAATAATTGCGTTGAAAATTTAGTATTTTAGCTAATCATCTTGTTTAAATAAGATGCTGAATTTCTGAGACATAACCCAATGATTGATTATAATACCATACAACGAATAATTGATACCGCTGAAATTACAGAAGTGGTTCAGGATTTTGTAAACCTGAAAAAACGAGGTGTTAATTATTTAGGATTATGTCCTTTTCATAACGAAAAAACACCTTCATTTACAGTATCACCTTCAAAAGGAATTTATAAGTGTTTTGGGTGCGGAAAAGGCGGAAATGCTGTAAACTTTATCATGGAGCAGGAGCATCTTAGCTACCCTGATGCTTTAAAATATTTAGCTAAAAAATATAATATCGAGGTTGTTGAAAAGGAATTAACAGCCGAAGAAATTCAGCAACAAAACGAAAGAGATAGTCTTTTAGTTGTTACAAAATTTGCAAATACATATTTCCAGGAAAAACTTCAGAACAACACAGAAGGCAGGGCAATTGGGTTAAGCTATTTTAAAGAACGTGGATTTCGAGAAGAAATAATTAAGAAATTTGAGTTGGGTTATAGCTTAGATGTTCGCGATGCATTTACCGTTGCAGCAAAAGAAAAAGGATATAAAATTGATTTCCTCGAAAAAACAGGATTAACAATTGTTAATGAGAATGGAAATTTTGATCGATTTAGGGGTCGAGTAATATTTCCAATTCATGGATTGTCTGGGAATGTAGTTGGTTTTGGTGGTCGAATTCTAAAGAAAGATGCAAAAGCAGCTAAATATCTAAATTCTCCTGAATCCGACATTTATCATAAAAGCAAGGTACTATACGGATTGTTCTTCGCAAAAAAAGCAATTACTCAATTAGATAAATGTTACTTAGTAGAAGGTTACACTGATGTTATTTCAATGTATCAGTCAGGGATTGAAAATGTAGTTGCTTCATCGGGAACTTCGTTAACTGTTGAGCAAATACGTTTAATAAAACGATTTACCCCGAATGTAACAATTATTTATGATGGTGATCCAGCAGGAATTAAAGCATCTCTTCGAGGAATAGACCTGATTTTAGAGCAGGGATTAAATGTTCGAGTACTTTTACTACCAGAAGGTGAAGATCCCGATTCGTTTGCAAAAAGTCATAGTGCAACAGAACTTGTTGAATTTATTGAAAAAAACGAAGAGGATTTTATCACTTTTAAAACACGCTTATTATTTAATGAAGCAAAAAATGATCCTGTAAGAAGGGCAAATTTGATTTCTGATATTGTAAGATCGATTGCTGTTATACCTGAAACAATTGTTCGATCTGTGTATATTAAAGAATGTAGTAATATTCTGGAAATTGATGAAAAAGTTCTTTATAGTGAAATAAATAAAATTCGAAGAAAGAATTTTGAAAAAGAATATAAAAAGACAATATCGCCTGACGAAAATTTTAAAACAGCATCGCCAACATTACCATCATTTATTGATGACGTTTATTCTGAAGCTCAGGAAAAGGAAATAATTCGATTATTATTGCACTATTCAGATAATACCTTGTATACCTATCAGGAAGATAAATACGACGAACCACGAAACGTATCTGTAGCAGAATATACAATAAGCGAAATTCTAAATGATGATCTTGAATTTAAAAATTTAGTTTATAAGCAAATCTTTCAGGAATATTTGGATGCACTAAATACTGGCGAAAAATTAGAGAGCAAACATTTTATTTATCACTCAGATCCGCAAATAAGCACACTTGCAGCAGATTTGCTTAGTACTTCATATACCTTGAGCAAGATCTTTAAACGGGGAGGGGTGCATATTGAAACCGAAGAAATGAAACTAAAACAAATTGTTCCTGAAACAATAATTGCATATAAGCGAAAAATATTGGAAATAGCTCAAAGTCATTCCCAGGAAAAATTGAAAGAAGCTCAAGCTAATAAAATTTCAGATGAAGAGATGAGTACAATACAAAAGGAATTTATGCAAATTACATCAGTAATTAATGCTATATCAAAAGATAGAGGCTGGGTAGCATTTAAATAAGAAATCCGGCCATGAACGTAACCGGATTTCACGAAAACTAAATTAAACAAATCAACTTACTACATCTGAATCCTCTTCACTATTTAAATTAGCATACCAATTCACTTTTCTTGATAAATACATAACTATAGCCAGTGCTACGAACAAGCCGATACTTCCAAGCAATAGTGAGTAATCTTGTAATTGTAAAATCGTAAATAAGAATACGTACAGCACAACTAGAACAAAAGCAACAATTACTGTTAACCAGGTATTTTTTAACATGCTGTACGAATATGCTGTAATCAATGCTATAATTGAAAAACTTGCTATTAAGTAGGCTAGGTTAAAACTTAAATGTTCGGATAATGATACTAGGAGAGTGTAAAAGATGCTTAAACCTAAACCTACTAGCAAGTATTGTATCGGATGAATCCTTTTTTTATTTAAAATCTCGGTAAAAAAGAAAATTAAAAATGTTAATGAGATAAACATAATCGCATATTTTGCAGAGCGCAATGATTTTTGATAATGATCGACTGGAAGTAACAATTTAACACCAAATGACGAAGCATTAATATCGTAGCTATCTCCAATCCACTGTTGAGGATAAGAACGATTTAAATGAAGTACTTTCCAGTAAGCTTTAAAACCTTGCTCGTTTATATCATGATCGTTGGGAAGAAAAGCACCATCGAAGCTGGGATTTGCCCAATCCGATGATAAATTGACATTTGTTTGTTTACCTAATGGAATAAAATTTAAAAACTCACTTCCATTTAGTACTAAATTAAACTGAAAATCATATATAGTTTCATCAGAAAAATCGATAAAGGAAGAAACACCTGTATAATGATTCTGATATCTAATTCCGGGACTAACATCGTATTCTTTTTTATTCCATTTAACTTTTATTACATCTTTGATTCCTCTCATATCAGGAATTCTTATCGATACTGTAGCTTGATCCCATAAGATATTTCTATCATCAACTTTCCAATCACTAAAATCTGGTTTATGCATAGTTCCTGAAAAATTTAAGGTTGTATTATAAACTACAGCTTTATAAATACCTCTATGCCTTTCTTCAGGATAAACATTTCCGGTTACGTTTAATTCTTCAGGTAAAAAATAAGCATACCTAATTTCTTCAATTATTTCTTTATCCTTTTTATAATATTTTTTATAAGGTATGGTTACAATCGGTCCTGCAATTGTTTGTGGATTACCCCATTTATAACTGACTTCAGATATTGCAGAGTTTCTAAGGGAGTTTCTTTCCTGAATAAGTCGTTTAATCATTCCTGCAGGAATTAGAAGGATTAAAATAAGTAATCCAATAATGATTGATTTAATCGTTATTGAATTTCTAATCCAGAAACTGGCATCTTTTTTTTCGGACATAAATTTGAGTAATTAGTTAGTATTATAAATACTCAAATTGAAGAAAAAAATTGTTCCTCTGATAGTTAATAAAAGTTAAAAAGAAAGAATGAGGTGTTAGGTTGAATGTTTTCGAAGCGTAAATTCTATGGTAGTACCTATATTTGGTTCGCTTGAAATGTCAATTTTTCCTCCATTTTTTTCAACAAATTCTTTGCAAAGGATAAGTCCAAGGCCTGAACCCTTTTCATTTGATAATCCAGGTGTTGTATGGTGAGTATCTATCCTAAAGAGTTTCTTTTGATCTTCTTCTTTAATTCCGATGCCAGAATCTTTTACAGAGTAATTCACAAATTCATGATTCGAAGAACAAGAGATTTCAATTTCTCCATTATCCGGAGTAAACTTAACTGCATTAGACAGTAAATTACGAATAACTGTTTTTACCATATTTTCATCAGCAAAAGCAAAAGTGTTTTTTTCAACGTTTAATTTTAATTGAATCTTTTTAGAATCAATTTTTCGAGCAACAAGCTCTACGTTTTCTGCTGTTAATGAATGAAGATCAATAAGTTTTGGTAAAAACTGGATTTCGCCCATCTGAGTTGAAGACCAATCAAGTAAGTTTTCAAGTAAGTTAAAAGTAGTTTGCGAGAGTTTGTTTAATTCGCCGATAAATATTTTGGTTTGTTCTTTATTATACTCATCGAAATCGTTAAAAATAAGGTTGGTAGAACCAGCTAGTGTGCTTATTGGATTTCTTAAGTCATGGGCAATAATTCTAAAAAACTTATTTTTAGTTGCATTACTAATAGCAAGTTTATCCCTCTGTTCTTCTATTTCTTGCTTTTGTTTTAATATTTCTTTTTCTGCTAATTTAATTTTGGTAATATCAGAATCAATAGCAATTAAATTGATTGTGTCTCCGTTTTTATCAATTACATGAGTAAGGGTTGTTTGTGCCCAAATTTCCTTTCCATCGCGGGTTTTAGTTTTAAACTCATAAAGCACAGATTTTTTTTCATCAATACAAGATTTAACTGCTTCGCGTATGTTAGGATTGTCACTTCCTTCAAGTAAATTTATATTCCTTTCCTTTTTATATTGCTCAAAAGTATATCCATACATTCTGGTAAAACCTTCATTAACCCATTCCATGCTACCTGCTTTATCGAAAATTGCAATAGCATTATCTGTTTCGCTGGCAACTTTTGATAATTTTATTAAATCTACATTGGCTTTTTTAAGTTTAAGAGCCTGATTTGTAATCTCCCATTTTTGTTTTTCTAACTCTTCGTTTTTAGCACTGATACCTTCGTTTGCTTCTTTTAAATGTTCTGATTGCACAAGAATCTCTTCTTTTTGCATTAAAATTTCCTGAGTGCGCTCAACAACAATTTTTTCAAGCTTATCCTTTTCTTTTATTAACCGATAGGTATACAAACGTACGATTGCAATAATTAAAATTATTCCGAATATGATATAGCCTAAAATGGCAGCAAATCTTCTATACCATGGGGCAAGAACTGTAAATTTAAATTCAGCGATTGGACTTTCTAGTGTGTATAGGTTTTTTGATTTAACTTTAAAAATATAATCTCCTTCTCTTAAATTGGTATATTCCTTTTTGGTTTCTGTGCTCCACTGTGACCATGTTTTGTCATATCCTTCTAGAAAATAACTATATTCATTTTTTGATTCGTCTTCGTAAAAAGGGAATGAATAATTAAAAGTTAATGAATTATCCTTATACTCAAGAACAGTTCCAAGATCAATTTGTGGTTTAGAATTTACAATTCTTACATGACCTGTGTCAATCCTGTTTTTCTCTAACTGATAGTTTGTTCCGTCAAAAATTAGAGAATCACCGGTAATTACTTTTCTGATAAGCGTAGGATTGATATTATGATAATCTTTAGGTTGAGAATAATAGTGCCTGAAAATTCCATCAGTAGTTCCAAACCATTCCGATGAATCAGAATATGTAGCAACGTAAAAATTGGAGATGCGATTTTCATAAACTTTATACCATGATAAAGTATCAATAAATTCCTCTGTAATATCTTCCTCAATAATAGGAAATTCAAATACTTTAAAACTATCAATAGAACTATTAAAACTAAAGTAATCAATTTCGCTTATAAAAAGTAATTCGTCTCCATATGATGCAAATTGAACTGACTGAACAGATGGTAATCCATTGTTCTCATTAAATAGATCAATAGTATATTGTTCTTTGTTTTGTAAAGGATTTTGTATTCTATATACACCTTTATAGCTTGCACTGGCCCACAAGTTGCCTAAAGAATCTTCACTTAACTGACGAATTCTATCAGTAATTTCAAATTTCATTCCGTGATCAGTCCATTTACCATTCGAAAAACTAAGCAATGCAATACCATTAGATAAACCAAGAAATACTTTTGACGGATCTTTTTTATACTGATAAACATCAAATATTGCTCTGTAGTCCGAAATTTTAATTGATTTATTATTGTTAATCTGGAAAAGACCTGTACTCGTTGAAACTAAAAGCATTAATTTATCTGAACCAGGAGAAAACAGAACATCGTCTCTGCTAAGCAACTCTTCAGTAACTTTATAATCTTTATTTGGAAGAATAAAATATAAAAAGCCCCATGCCTGTTCAAACTTACCTTCAACTGGTTCAAAATTAGTTACAGAATAATTCCGATTATCTCTTTTTCTAGGTGTCATATAAACGCCAGATCCTGTTGAAATATATAGGTTGTGGTCTAAACTTGCGACATCGGAAATGGAACCGTTAATTCCTGTTTCATCGTTCCAATATCTGAACGGAGATAATAAATCTACTTGACAAATACCATTAGCAAGAGCCATCCATAAAGCTTTTCCTTTTTCATAATATAGATATTGTGCAGAACTTACAACACCAGTTGATTCATGACTAATTACATCTATAACATTCCATTTGTTATCAACGATTAAAACACCATCACCTATTGAACTTAGAGCAATTAAGTTATCAGTAATTTTAACACCATGATACAATGTATTCTTAAGAAAGAAGTCATTTAAATTCTTTGCGTTTGAAGAGATATCAGATAAGGCTGTTATTTTTACTTGCTTATTAGAATCATTATATAAATACAATCCTTTTGTTCTTGTACAAATCAAAAGCTGATTATTAAATGGTATTATGGAATGTATTCTTTTATCAGCAAAAAAACTTCCTTTATCAATCAACTGTAAAGAATCATTTGAAAACCTTAACAATCCTTTTCCAATTTCCTGAACATAAAACTCATTATTGACTTTAAAACTTAAATAAAACCGTTCTTTTGTTTTTGCCCAGTAATTAAACTTGTTATTTTTATAACGAAATAAGTATTGGTCTGTTAGGAAAAACACATCGTTTTCAATACAGTGTACATCCCAAACATCTCCAAAATTATAATAATTAGAATCAATTAAATGAGTTAATGATTTGAATTCAAGAGTACCATTTTTATCTGGCGCTAAATGCCCTAGTTCTTTATACGCACCTAAATATAAAATATCATTATTATCGATTGCTACAGCTCGAACAGTTGAGTAATTTGGTACATAAATTTTTCTCCATTCGGTACCATCATATTCTAAAACACAATTAGAATTTCCGAAATATAAAACTCCTCGCTTATCTTGTACTATTGACCAATTTTGCAGAGGAGCATTATACTCCTCGGGAGAGTAATAGTTTGTTAATAATAAGCCTCTTTCCTGAGCCGTTAACACGAAAACATTGAAAAGGAAATATACAATAAGTACAATATGATTTACAATTGATTTCAGTGCTAATTATTTTTTAAATGATTTAACTTTTCTAATTTTTCAATTACGATTTCTTTATATTTTCTACCAATTGGTAATTCCATGTTGCCAACGTCAATGCCAGATAAACTATAAGCATCAATTTTATCAGTTGCAACAACAAAAGATCTATGTATTCTTAGAAATTTATTAACATCTAGCAACGACTCAAAATAGCTTAATTGTTGTTTGGTAATAACAGTTTTACGAAGAGTAACTATTTTAACATAATCTTTAATACTTTCCATATAAAGTATATTTTTGAAATATACTTTTACCATTTTTTTATTTTCTTTCAAATAGAGGAATTCACCAGAGTCATTATCTTCAGATTCCTTTTCAGGAGTTAATTTTTCGTAGACACGATTAATGGCTTTATATAGGCGTTCGAATGTAACAGGTTTTAAAATATAATCTTCAACATTTAAATCGTAGCCCTCAAGTGCATAATTTTTATTAGCTGTTGTAAAAATAACGGAAGGTGCAGATGAAAGACTTTTTAAAAAATCTACACCTGTAATATTTGGCATCTCGATATCGAGTAAAATCAAATCAACATTATTTTCTTTAAGAAATTCATATACAGGTATTGCACTATCGAATTTGCCAATAATTTCGACATATGGTATTTTATTTAAATAACCTTCTATAATAGTTATAGCTAATGGTTCATCATCGACTATAACACAACGTAGATTCATAAATAATTTAAAATTAGATGGTTAGGTGTAAGTCCCAATTTCAATTAACGAGCAATTTAAAAATTATTTTTAAAAAACAATAGGATAGGCAAATAAAAATTCAATAAATCTGAGCAAATTACTTTTTAGGGGTTGAAACCTGTTTTTTGTCTACGGTTAAAAAATATTTAAAAATTTCATAATACTTTATGCGAAATATTTTTTAACCCTAAAAACCAATTTACTATGAGAAAGTCTACTTTTTTAACTTTTGTTTTTCTAACAATGTTTGTGTTTACGATGTTTGCTCAGAAGAGTTACGTAAACCCTGCTGCTAAGTATTGTGATATGCTTGGTTATCGTTACGAAATTACTTCAACAAAAGCCAGCGGTGACGTTGGTATGGTTCACTTACCTGACGGCAGAATAGTAAACGCCTGGGATTTTTACAAAGGTAAAGTTGCCCAGGAATATTCTTATGCAGCTCGATTAGGTTTCGAAATTGAAACTGAAGTTGTTGAAGAAAATGGATTTACTGTTGAAAGACCTATCTGTGTTCGTATGAACAAAGGTGTCGAAGAAAGAATTCCATTATTAGAATTAATGGAATTAAATGGGGAGCCTTTAATTGCTGAAGTTGAAAGAACAACGCCTTCTTTTCTGGATATTGCTACGATAGATCCAAATTTTACGACTGCAAAAGCGCTACCTACTTCTTTTGACTGGAGAGATTATAATGGTCACGCTTATATTGGAGGTGCAAGAGATCAGGGTGGTTGTGGATCATGTTATGCTTTTGGTGCTGCAGCAGCGGCAGAAGGAACATATAATTTTGCTACTGGAAGTTACGATGGTAATGTTGCAGACTTTTCTGAAGCTTATATAGCTTGGTGTATAAGTGATGCTTCTCCTTATAGCAGTCATTTTAGCGGATGTAACGGTGCTGATTATGATTACTATGAATTAGAAGCATTAACTGATAGTGATTGGGGAATTATTGATGAATCTTATTTTCCATATTCAGATGCTAATAATCAATCTTGTCCGTCTTCTACTTTAACTGCTCCTAAAACAATATTCCAATCATGGCATAGGGTTCCTAGTAGCGATGTTGACGCAATCAAAACTGCTATAATGACTTATGGTGTTGTTGATGCTGCTGTTTATGTTACCACATCATTTCAAAGTTATAGTGGTGGTATATGGTCAGATAGTAACAACTCATGTAGTAATGGTGCTTATACAACTACTAACCATGCTATAGCTTTGGTAGGTTGGGGTACTGACGCTACAGAAGGTGATTATTGGATTTTAAGAAACTCATGGGGTTCAAGCTGGGGCGAAAACGGTTACATGAGAATTTCAGTAAATTCTGCTGCCGTTGATTGTGCTGTATGTTATATGGTTTATGAAGATATTCCACAACCTCCAGTTGCTAATTTTAACGCAGATGAAACAACTATTGTTGTTGGAAATACAATAAACTTTTCTGATGCATCTGCAAATAATCCAACTTCATGGTCATGGACATTTGAAGGAGGTACTCCATCAACAAGTACTTCTCAAAATCCAACTGTAACTTATAATACGCTTGGAACTTATGATGTTTCATTAACAGTTACAAATGCTGAAGGTAACGATACTGAAATAAAAACGAATTATATTAGTGTTGTTGATGAAATTATAAATTATTGTGCTTCTGCAGGGAACAATTCTAATTATGAATGGATAGCTGGGGTCGAAGTAGGCGATTTTTCAAATACATCAGGCGCTGCAACATATACAGATTTTACAAATTTAACTGCTAATTTAACAGCTGGTCAAGCATATAATATTACATTAACTCCAGGGTTCGCTAGCACAACTTATGATGAGTACTGGAAAATCTGGATTGATTTAAATCGTGATGGAGATTTTGATGATTCTGGAGAAAATGTATTTGACCAGGGTGGAATGAGTAAGTCTACAGTTACCGGCACAATAACAATTCCTGCAGGTACAGCTTCAACAACAACTCGTATGAGAGTTACTATGAAGTATAATGGAGAACCAACTGCTTGTGAAAATACATTTAGCTATGGTGAAGTAGAAGATTATTCTGTGTTTATTGGCGGAGGAGATGATGAAGCTCCAAGTGCACCAGCTAATTTAGCAGGTACAAATATTACAATGACATCAGTTGATTTAAACTGGGATGCTTCAACTGATAATGTTGGTGTAACAGGATATCAAGTATATCAAAATGGTTCATTAATTGCTAATACAGCAAATACATGGTATGATGTAACAGGATTAAATTCTGGAACGGTTTATTCTTATTATGTAATCGCTGAGGATGCAGCAGGAAACGAATCTAATGCAAGTAATACAATTAATATGACTACATTAACAGATACCGAGGCTCCAACGGCTCCTACAAATCTGGTTAGTTCTGGTATTACACAAAGTAGCTTTACTTTATCTTGGAATGCATCAACAGATAATGTTGGAGTTACTGAATATAACATTTATCAAAACGGATCATATTTAACAAGCACATCAAACACATCTGCGGCTGTTACTGGATTGTCACCAGCAACTACATATTCATATTATGTTACTGCAGAAGATGCAGCTGGAAATGTCTCAGGTGCAAGTAGCACATTAAATGTAACCACATTAGATGACGTTATTGTAGTTGAGTATTGCGATCTTTATGGTAATAGCACTAGATTTGAATGGATTGATGTATTTGGATTAAATGATTTGTATAATACTTCCGCTGCTAATGGTGGTTATGGTGACTATACTAATTTAAGCGCAAATGTCTCTACAGGAACTTCTTATACTGCATATGTTAGTGCTGGATTTAAAAGAAGAACTTATACAGAATACTGGAATGTATGGATAGACTTTAATGTTGATGGTGATTTTACAAGTGATGAAATTATTTTACAAGGAACTGTTGCAGATGGAGATGTTTATACAGCAACAATTGACATTCCATCTACTGCAACGATTGGACAAACTAGAATGAGAGTTGCTATGTCAGACGGAGGATATCCATCATCTTGTGGATCATTCAGGTATGGTGAGGTTGAGGACTACACTGTAAATATAGCAGCAAAAACAGCTCCTATTGCCCAAATGAAAGATGGCAAATTGTTAGGAAATGATGAAGTTGTTAGCATTAAGGTATTCCCAAATCCTGCTAAAGATGAATTAAATATTGAAGTTCCTTATGAAAATGCAAAGGTTCGAATTATTAATTCTACTGGAGCTATTGTAAAAGAACTTATATTAAATGACGAAAAAATAGTTAATATTTCTGATTTAGCTACAGGTCTTTATATTATTTCAGTTGAGGATGAGAAGGGTCCAATTACTGAAACTTTTATTAAGCAATAATTCTAATTAACGTATACTTTGGTATTAACCCAAATATTTGACCTAAACCAAAAGAGTGCCGATTTATTGGCACTCTTTTTTTTACATTTTATATTATAGAATTTTAAAAACTAAAAATTTCAAAGCAAATTGCTTTTTGTAGGTAGGAAATTGTCGTTTGTCGACAATCAAAAAATAAAAGAAAAAGGATTATTATTTTGCGGCTTGTTAATTTCATGGTTATTCAATATAAAATTACAAAAAGGCCCCTTGGTCTAACACTCAACTTAACCCAAACACTCTAATTTATTAGTCTTAACCTAAAAGAGCCTTTGGCTCTTTTATTTTAAATTGAACTTCAATTAATCTTTTTCGTAATACTTATGTCAAAATGAAAAAAACAATTATGAAAAAGATATTTGGTTTGATAGCTTTAGTGCTCTTTTTATTTTCGTGTAATAACGATTCCATTAAAAAACAATCTGATGAAGAAGTTATTAAATTAATTTTTGAGTCTGCTAATTCAAGTTTAGTTGCATATAAAAATTTGCAGTATTTAACCGAAAGATTTCCTAAACGCTTAGCATGTTATCCTCAGGGAATAGAAGCTGCAAATTGGACCAAAGAAATAATGGAACAAATGGAGCTTGATAAAGTTTTTTTACAGGAAGCTCAAGTCATGAATTGGAAGAGAGGCGAAGAGGAAATAGGCCAAATTAAATTTAAAGACGAAATAATACCTGTTAATGTTTGTGCTTTAGGCAGAGGAATTGCAACTGATAAAGAAGGCCTTGAAGCCGAAGTAATTGAAGTGTATGATTTAGAGGGATTAAACCGTTTTACGAAAGAGCAAATAAAGGGTAAAATTGTTTTTTTCAACAAGCCCATGGACCCGTCAAAAGAGAATACTTTTAGGGCATATAGTGAAGCTGCTGGACAAAGATTTACAGGACCAATATTGGCTGCAGAATACGGCGCTGTTGGTGCGGTAATAAGATCACTAACTACTTCAATTGATAAATTTCCGCATGCAGGAACAACACGAAAAGCTGAGAAAGGAGAAACCGTACCTGCTATTTGTATTGCAACGCAACACGCTAATCTCCTTAGTGAAATGTTAAAAACTGATCCTACGCTTAAATTTTATTTTAAAACAAGCTGTAAAAATCTACCGGATACTATTTCATACAATGCCATTGGACAAATTAAGGGATCTGAATTCCCAAACAAATATATTGTAGTAGGAGGCCATTTAGATTCATGGGATAATAGCCCGGGTGCACATGATGATGGTGGTGGTTGCATGCAGTCTATTGAAGTATTAAGAATATTTAAAGAAATAGGATATACGCCACGGCATTCGATTAGAGCCGTGATGTACATGGACGAGGAGATTTCGCAAGGTGGTGGTAGAGCATATGCAGAGGAAGCAAAACGAAAAGGAGAGAGACATATTTTTGCTATTGAAAGTGATCGTGGAGTTACAAAACCAACCGGATTTTCTTTTGATATGTCACAGACAAAAATTAATAAAATAAATGAGTGGAGCTACTTGTTTAAACCATATGATATTGATCTTTTTGTAAAAGGTGGAGGAGGAGTTGATATTGGGCCCTTAAAACAACTGGGAACGCCGCTATCAGGATTATTAACAGATCCAACGAATTATTTTGATTGGCACCATTGCGGAAACGACACTTTTGATCAGGTCGATAAAAAAGAAATGCAAAATGGAGCTGCGGCTATGGCAGCTTTAATATACTTAGTTGATAAATATGGTTTAGAATAGCTTCTTTAACAAGTCAAAATATTCTGGTATATTAATTGTTTATCTTATGACCTTAGTTACCTATGTAGAATAAAAAATTCTTCATTTTGAGTTTTTAGTTAAACTAAATAATGGTATTTTCGGTTAGTAAATAAGATGGACACAAATCGTTATACTCGAATGAAAAAAATCATCAAGATAATTACTTATTTCTTTATTATTTTAATCTTACTAATCGTAGCATTAGCTGTAACTGCCAAATTAACTGAAAATAAGATAACCGATATAGCGCTTAAAAAAGTAAGTGAAAGCATTAAAGCTCCTGTCAAAATTGGTCAGGTTTCATTTAACCTACTTCGAAAATTTCCATTAGCAACTATTGAATTAAATAATGTGTTATTAAATGAATCTAATCTGTTAGGTGATACAAGTAATACAAACAATCCTGATACAATTATCAGTATTAAAAAGATATATGTATCGGTAAAATCAAAACCCTTGATGAAAGGAAATTTTGAAATCATGAAGGTTAATATTGATGGTGCCTATATTAATTATAAGGTTGATACAAGCGGAACAACAAACATTGATTTTTTGATTAATTCTACAGATACGGTTGTTACGGATACCTTGCCATCAAAACCATTAAATTTGACTTTAACAGATATTTCAGTGAAAAATATAAGCTGTAATTATATTGATAAAAAATTAAATGCTGCATCAAAGCTTGTAATCCCAGAGCTAAAGATAAAAGCCAAAATTGATAGCATAAATATAATAACATCAGCAAAAGGTGTAATTAAGCTTAGCAATTCTAGTTTTAGCGAAACAAATTTGCATTTAATGAATGAAACTGAAATTAATTTTGATGTAGATTATGAAAATGATTCAATTAACATTAAGGAACTAATAGTAAATACAGATGGAGCTGAGTTAAAAATAAAAGGAAATGTAATACTTGGCGATGCAATTAAAACCGATATTGAGTTTCAGGGAACCAATTTAATTATAGATGAGTTAATTAAATATGCACCAAAAGAAATATTAAAAGAATATGGATTAAATAATGTTTCAGGCAAATTGGACTTGTATGCAACGGTAAAAGGCTCTTATGCTGATAATGAAATGCCTCATGTTGATTTAAAGATAAATTTTAGTGATGGAAATATAGTAACAACAGATTACCCCGAACTTAAAAATGTTTCGTTTGACGGAAGAGTTACTAATG
Organism: Bacteroidota bacterium; assembly: GCA_042584405.1. Classification (GTDB taxonomy): domain Bacteria; phylum Bacteroidota; class Bacteroidia; order Bacteroidales; family UBA12077; genus UBA12077. The sequence continues at coordinate 40,970 of JBHOSR010000003.1, read as the reverse complement.
GCATACTACGCAATAATCAATCTACGCAAGCCGATTTTTCATCTTTCCATTTCGAAACAGATAAAAGTAAGTTCGATGTTGCATTCTCAGTCTTAGATATTGATCATCCAAAATATAATGTAAAAACAGATATGGAAGTTAATGTAGGAGAATTTAGTGATTTTATACCTGACTCACTTATAGAATATATTGACGGAGATATTAAAGCGAGTGTATCAACAAGAGGTGAATTGCCAGATTCTATTGGAGATGATTTTGTAGATTATATTTTGGTTAAAAGTTCTGCTAATTTAGAACTAAGAAATTTCAATATTGATATGGATTCAAGCTTGTCGATTAAGGACTTTTCGGGTAAATTCATTTATAAACCATGTGATTTTAAAGTTGAGGATCTAAATGTTTCTGTTCCAGCGTATAAAATTTACATAAAAAACACTTCATTGGAGACTAAGTTTAGCGGGAGTATAAATAAAATATCAGAAATGAGTTTGGAGCTTAAATCTTATCAAATAGAGATAAACAGGTCAGAAATAAAAGGGTCGGCATCGATAAATAATTTAGAAAATCCAACTTATAAAATTAACACCAACATAAAACTATTCTTAGATGAGTTAAAACCTGCTCTTCCTGATACTTTATTAACAAAACTAAGAGGTAAAATATCTGGTAATATTCAGTCTTCAGGAACTGTGAATCTTGACTCTATTGCAGGTCAGGTAATGGATATATTGTTTACAAGCAGTTCATTTAATATTGATTTTGATAAGATTTTTGTTGAAATGCCAGATGATACTTTGTATAAAGTGGAAGATTTTTCGGGGAAATTTCAAATGAGCCCCATGTTGATTTCTATTAATAAAATGAAAGGTAAACTTGCAGGAATTGAATTTAGAATAGACTCAACAAAAATCGAAAATTTATATAATTCAGTTATAAAGAATCAAGCAGAACAATTAACCATAAATACCCGACTTAGTTTAGGTAATTTAGATTACTCTATGTTTGCTCCATTCATGGTTTCAGATTCGACTCAATCAACAGATAATGAAAGCAGGGAACCTGAATCAGATCCTTTAAATTATACTATGTTGGTAAAAGGTGTTGCAAAGGTTAAATCATTTAAATATGATAGTGTTTTTATTCATGATATTTCAACTTTATTTAATATAACGGATAGCGTATATATTATTGATCAATTTAAATTTAAGGCTTTTGATGGCTTAATGAACACTTCTGTAAAATATATGATTAAACCCGATAATAAATCAGTTATTGAAACACATCATATTATTGATAAAATGGATATTAATAAGTTGTTGACTGATTTTAATGACTTTGAAGAATTTTATGAACCTTCAATTAGATCTGAAAATTTAAGCGGGTTATTTTCAACAGATTTGTATAGTAGATTTAATATGATAGGAGATTCTCTTGTTCAAAAAGATATGAGGGTAAGAGGAGAAATAACACTTGATGATGGTGGTGTATATGATTTTGAGCCAGCAACAAATCTTTCTAAGTTTACAGGTATTGATGAACTCGACAACATTAAATTCAAAACATTAAATAGTACGATATTTGTATTTAAAGATGCAATTTATGTGCCTGAAACTTTTATTTCAAGTACGGCATTAAATATTACTGCATATGGAATGCAGAGTTTAGGAGAAGATTATGAATATCATTTAGAAATAAAACTAAGTGATATATTGTTCGGTAAATCAAAGAAACAAAAAAGAAAAGAAAGAAAAGCAGGAGAAGACGATTTTAAGGATGATAGAAATATGCGAGAACTTATATATTCTGAATTAGACGGAAAAACCAAATATGGTTTTGACAATGATGATCTACAAAGAGCTATGAGAAATAAAATAAAGTTACAAGAAACAAAGTTAAAATTAAGATTTTATCCTGGAATGTTTAATTTTGACACTAAAGTATATTTAGATAAAAATAACCGATAATTTAAAAATATGTAATATTATGAAAAAGCTATTATTAATTTTAACGTTCGTATTAACTGGAGCTATATTTGTTGTTAATACTAGTTGTGAAGATGATCCAAAGGAAGCATGTGAACAAGATTTATTCTGTGATGATACTGTAGAAGTTACTGCTTGTTGCACTGATGGTGCAAATTGTTATTATACTTATAATGGAATAAATTATCCTGATACAGATCAGGGATTACTTGATTTAATTGAAGCCTTGGATTGTTCAACAAAATCAGTTTCTATTGATGGAGATGACTATATGGTTGTAAGATTACAAGCTTTATTAGAAGAAGCAAGGAAATTAAGTAAACAGTAAATATTAAGAAGTAAAAAAGAGCCGGAAAATGTTAATATTCCGGCTCTTTTAATTTTTATATTTATTACGCTTGATTAATTCTGTGAAGAAAATAAGGATTTTTTTTTAAGTTGTTTTTTTAACTTCGAATCCAAATCGTCTCCCCTTAAGTCAACACCAACAATAATACCATCACCATCAATTAAATAACTGATTGGTATACTTTTTACATTATATTGCAGCGCAGCAGAGTTTTTCCATCCTTTTAAATCGCCTACATGGTATGGCCATTCAAGCTGATCTGCCTCAATAGCTTTTTCCCACATTTCTTGTTTAAAATCTAATGAAACGCTCAATACAGTAAATCCTTCGCCATTTTTAAAGCTTGCATCTTTATATTTATTATAAACCTCAACAATATGTGGATTTTCCTTTCTACATGGTTTACACCACGAAGCCCAAAAGTCAATTAATACCATTTTTCCTTTTAATTCAGATAACTGAAATTCTTCACCTGTTACTAAATTTTGAATAATATCAGGTGCTTTATCTCCAACTTTAAAATTTTGGCTATATAGTTTAGCAGATATTAGACTTATGGTAAAAAGAACTATTAGTTTAGTCTTCATAACAATTTACTTTTTTTAGATACATTATATGCTAAGATAAGTATTATCTAATAAACACTTATATAGAAATAATGTTTTAAACGAATATAATTTTTATAATTGCCTAGACTGATTTGATTTAACAATAAAAAGGGTGACTCACGCCACCCTTTAATATTAGTTATATATTGGTAAAAAAGAATATTCTTCTCCGTATTTGATCATTTGTTTTGCATAATCATCGGGATATTCAACTTTCACATCAATTATATCATCATTTTCTATAACCGGAACTAGTTCCGGATTTACAAATCCAGCAAAAACAGCACGGTTTAATTTTGCATATCGTTCCAATAATTCTTTATGTAATTCCTGGTTAATTTTTACACCATAGTTTTCAACTAATTTTTCACCAGCATCATAATCACCTTCAGATTTAACACGTTGAATTTCGGCTAATAATTCACTAAAAAGAACGCGAAGCTTTCCATAATCGTTTATTCGGATAAACGTTTTACCATCTTTTTGGTACATTTCAATTATGTTTTCTGCTTTACCTTTTTCATATACCCACTTTGATATCATTTGGCGACCACGCATATGAGCTTGTTCAACATTCTTTCCTAATTTTATTCTAGCTAACTGTCCCATTAATCCATTTAAAATATATGAATCGTATTGGGCTTTGTAAGCTTCAGTATCAGGAAGTAATTCAAGTTCAACAAGTTTTATATCTGGTAAATAATACAGTCCGAATAAATCAGCTCGAGCTTCTTCAAGAGGAGTCTGATAACCTTTTAATGCTCCAGGATCTGTCCCTGGTAATAACTGTCCACTACCATGTCCTACAACTTCATGTAAATCTGTGTGTAACATTCCTGTGGTATTACCGTACTTTTTAATTCTTTCTTTTACTTCTTCAATTTCGATGAATTCATCCAGGTAACCAGATCGCCCAACCTGATCGTATGCAAACCCAATATTTTTTAAAGTTACCGATTTAGAACCATGATCTTTTCTGATCCAATCTGCATTAGGAAGGTTAATGCCAAGAGGAGCTGTTGGGTAACAAGCGCCACCTAATTGAACAACATCAATTACTTTTGCAGAAACCCCGGTTACTTTTTCTTTTTTGAATTTTGGATCAACGGGAGAATGATCTTCGAACCATTGAGCTTGTTCGCCAATAATTTTAGTTAACTCAGTTGCTTTTTCGTTTTTAACATTTACAACTGCTTCCCAGGTAGCTTTCATAGCTAATGGATCGTCATATACTTCAATGAAACCATTTGTATTATCAATTATTACGTCGGTATTGCCAGCCCAGAGAACATTATATTCGTCCCACACTTCTAAATCACCCGTTTTATAATATTCAATAAGCAATTCAAATTCTTTTGCTTGCTTTCCATTTTCAGCTACCGGAATAGCTTTTTCTAACCAATAAATAATTTTTGAAATAGCTTCTCCATACATTCCATCAACAGCGTATGCAACTTCTTTTACTTCTTCCTTTTCTTTAACAACTTTAGTATTCAATCCATAGCTAATTGGAGTAGGGTCATTTTTATCAATTTGTTTAGCATAATATTTAGTTACTTCATCTTGTGTTACACCTTCGTAAAAATTTGTAGCAGATGTGGCGACAATATCTGTTCCCTGTTCAGAAGCTACTTTTTTAGCATATAAATCAGGGCTGTACATAATTGGGGTAATTTCAGAAATAAATTCGTCAACAGTTTTATTTTCTTTTAATGGAAGTTTTACTGCATCAGAATTTAAAACTAAAGTTTTGAAATACTCTTCGCTAAATTCAGGTAGGAATTTGTCGGTTGAATAATGATGATGAATTCCTCTCGAAAACCACACTTTTTTGGTATAAATCATGAATTTCTCAAAATCCTCACTTGCCTTGTCACCTGAGTATGTTGTAACAATTGCATCGAGAGTTTTTCTTATGAAAAGATTGTATTTAAAATTCTGGTCGAAAGTTATATCTCGCCCACATTTCGCAGCTTCACTTAAATAATATAAAAGTTTCTTTTGGCGCAAATCCAGGTTTTCAAAATCAGGAATCTGATATCTTAAGATTTGAACTTCTCCGAAACGATCAATTTGATATTGAAATTCTTCATCTTGCAGAATTGGCTTTTCTGTGCACCCAGAGATAAATAGAGTAATCATTAATAAAAAGATTAAGGGAATTAACGTTAAGTATTTTTTCATAGTTTAAAGATTTATTTATGTTATTTGTTCAATGTGCATAAGACCGAATTAATTACGATTCGTTTAACTAATTAACGAAACAAAAATAATAGTTTTAAATTAAAATAATGATCATAAAAAGAATTGATTTAAAATAGTTTAAACTTATTCTAAATTTAATATTAATAATATTGTAGAGTCTAAATGAGTCTTGTTTTAAGTAAGAATTTATATATTTGCAATGCCTTGTATTAACCTATAAAATGAAAAACAGTTTTTATAAAAAATTAGTTGTTTTAATTTTACTCCCTGCCATAAGCTGGTTATTTTTTAATTCTGTTTACTATCGTCATTTACATCAATCAACAACCGGTTTTGTAATATCACATGCTCACCCTTTTAATAAAACTACAGATAATAATACATCATATCCTTTTGCATCACATGAGCATAGCAAATCTGAATTTGTTTTATATGATATAATTTCAAATACAATTTTACCAGTTTTAGTTGGATTGTTTATATTACTTCTATTATTTCAGATTCTTACTGAAAGGAATAATTTAGTACTTCAGGAAAGAATTTATAAATCCGACTATTATTTACTCCAAAATTATCGAGGACCTCCTTCAAATTTCTAATTAATACTTAAATGAAAATTAATTAGCCAATAGAATATTGGCTAGAATTTAATTAGAATTTTTTGAAATTTAAACTTATCCATAAAGTGAATTTGGGGATACTTAAAATCGATAATAATGAGATTAAAAATATTTTTAGTACTGATATTCTTTATTCAGGCCAGTGCTTTATTAGCACAGATTGATAAAAAATTGGAGAATCGGATTGATTCTTTAGAAACTCAATTATATGAGTTACAGCAAAAAAGTATTGAAAAAGAGAAGTTAGATAAGCGCAATGCATTAATGGAAAAGGCCAAACAATTATCATCGCAAAAGAAAAAGGAAAGCGATGATATTTCCAAAAAATTTCATAGTGGAATAAGACAACAGCAAGGCCTTAATCCGAACATAAGTGTTGGTGGTGATTTTTTTACTTCTTTTAGTTCATCGGATAACAAATTAATTACAGAATCCAGTGAGTTTTCCTACGGGAACAATAATTTCTTAATGAGAGAACTTGAATTAGGATTTGTTGCTCCGCTCGATCCATTTACCAGGGGTAAAGCATTTTTAAGTGTTACTGAAGGTGGAATAGCTCTTGAAGAAGGATACATGGAGTTAATTAATTTACCGCTTAATCTAAATATTAAAGCTGGTATTTTTAAACCAGAGTATGGTTTATTAAATCGATACCATCCGCATGCATTACCTCAGTTTGATAAACCTAAAGCATTAATGTATCATTTTGGAGAACCAGGAATTGGTGGTGCTGGTCTTGCCGCAAACTTCATGTTTCCAAAACCAATTTTAGCTCACGCTTCAAGTTTGGATTTTTCTGTTGTTGACGGAGGCAATGATATGTCTTTTACATCAGAAAGAAATCTCAATTTACTATATGTTGGACATTTTAAGAATTACTATGATATTAATAATGATAGTTATTTTGAATTTACCATAAGTGGCGTAAGGGGACTAAACGACAGTACAGGTAACTATAATTCTCATGTTGGTAGTTTTGGATTACACTATAGATGGGCTCCTGTTGCAAGATCGAAATATAGAACCTTTGATTGGAAAACTGAATTCATTTATGGATATCACGAAGGACCTTTAAAAGATGTTGAAACTTTTGGATTCTATTCATCCATTCAAAATAAGTTAAACGCAAGATTCTGGTTAGCCGCTCGTGTTGGTTATAGTGAATTGCCTTATGATAAAACGGAACATGAAATGAATTATGCAGTTTGTCTTGATTTTTGGCAAAGTGAGTTTGTATTCTTCCGATTTCAATATCAATATAACGACAGACATATTAACAACATGATGGGATATTTAGGCGAAATGCCAAGCGATCATGTATTTACATTGCATGTATCTTGGGCAATGGGTCCGCACAAACACGAAGCATATTAATTGTAAAAAATTTAAAAATAGACACATGAAAAAAATTAAATCATTACTAGTTGCTTTATTAATTTTTGCAAATATTTCTTTTGCAAGTGATGGTAAAGTGAAAGTTATTTGTTCGTTTTCAGATTATGCAACGATTGTTGAACAAATTGCTAAAGACAAAGCCGATGTTGAATATATAGCATCAGGAAACCAAGATCCTCACTTTGTAGCTCCTAAACCAAGTTATGCAATGCTACTTAATAAAGCAGATATGTGGGTAACTACAGGGATGGATCTAGAAGGATGGTCAACTACTTTATTAGATAAAGCACATAACAAAAAAATTATTGATGGAGCTATAGGATTTGTAGGTGTTTCTGATGGAGCGAAAATCTTACAAAAAGTTGAAAAAGGAGATCGTACGGAAGGTGATGTGCACTTAATGGGGAATCCGCATATTACAACCAGCCCGGTTAACTGGAAAGTTATTGCAAAAAATATTACAATTGGCTTAAAAAAGGTTGATCCTGCTAATACTGCTTTTTACGAAAAAAATAGAGATAATTTTATTAAAAAGGTGGATAATGCCATGTTTGGAGAAAAGTTGGTTGAAATTTTCGGTGGTGAAACATTAACTGAAATGCTCCTAAATCATACGCTGTTTGAGTTTTTGGAAAGTGAATACGAAGAACAAAAGTTGATTGATCTTTTAGGAGGTTGGCTAAAAGTAGCTCTACCTTTCAGGAATAAAGATATAATAGCTTATCATAAAAATTGGGCATACTTTGCCGACGCTTTCGGACTAAATATTATTGGTTTTATAGAACCGAAACCTGGTATTCCACCTTCTGCAAAACATGTTCAATACATGACTAACTTAATTAAAGAACAGGATATTAAATTAATGCTTGTAGCAAGTTATTTCGAGAAAAAATCACCACAAATGATTGAATCTAAAACAGGCATAAAAGCTCTTTATCTCCCACTTTTCTGTAAAAGTGTAGAGGGTGTTGATGATAATTTTCAACTCATGGATTATTGGATTGAGCAAGTATTGCAGAATATAAAATAATAAAATTATGATAGATAATTTAATTTTTCTAGCACCACCAATTGCTGCTTGCGTTATACTTGCAGGGATACTGAGTTATTTCGGGAATCATATCCTTACACGCGGAATTATTTTTATTGATATTGCAATTGCCCAAATTGCTGCGCTTGGAACAATGACTGGTTTATTGCTTGGTTTTCCTGAAGAGTCAGCATCTGTGCAGGTTATTTCATATGCATTTACAATTATTGTGATATCATTTTTTGCACTTACAAAAACACGTAAAATGCAAATTTCGCAAGAAGCATTAATTGGAATATTTTATTGTGTTGCCTTAGGTTTAGCTTTATTGCTTGCCGAAAGAATATCCGGAGGATCTAATTATATAACAAAAACAATTACAGGAAATATTTTATGGGTAACATGGAAACAAGTTTTATACACTCTGCTAGTAATTGGAATTGTAGGATTAATACATATTTTATTTTCTAAAAAGTTTATAGAAATCTCAGAAAATATCAGAGATAAAAAAGGCGCGGATGACAAGAGAATGCTTGAACTACTGTTTTATATAAGCTTTGGATTTGTTATTGTAAAAGCAGTATTTATTCAGGGTATATTCTTAGTTTTTATTCTACTAATAGCACCTGCATCTATAGTAAGATTGTTTACAACCGATTGGAAACAAAGATTTATATGGAGCTGGGTTATTGGAATATTAGGTTCTATTATCGGAATTTATATTTCGTATGAATATAATGTTTCCAATGGACCGGCGATTGTATGTTTATTAGGAACTTTTGTGTTTATAGCTGCATTTGTTAAGGCTTTTCAAAAAATATTTGCAAATAAAATCTTGGCTAAATAGTTAAACATTTAAAATTATTTGATATGACGATATTAGAATTTATGTTAGCTCCTTTAGTGGCATGTATACTTTTGATATTAATAAATGTATATTTTGGGATACATGTCTTAAAACGTGAGATCATTTTCATTGATATAGCACTCGCTCAAATAGCTGCTTTTGGTACAGCTGTTGCTGCTGTAGTGCATCATGCATTGCATGAAGGGCATGCACATAGCCATGATCATTCTGAAGATTCGATGCTGGCATATTTACTGGCTTTAGGATTTATAATTTTTTCAGCACTGGTTTTCTCATTTTTAAAAAACAGAAAACTTGGTATTCCTTTAGAGGCAATTATAGGTATTTCTTATGCTTTTGCAACAACAGCCGCAGTAATAATATTAGATAAAGGTGCTGGTGGTGATGTACATATACATGACATGTTAATAGGATCGATACTTTGGGTGTCGTGGGCTCAAGTAATAAAATTAGCCATTGTTGTGGCTTTAGTAGGAATAATTCATTTTACATTGAGGAAAAAATTTACTCAACTATCCGATAATTACCATAATAAGGATTGCAAAATGAAAGCATCTATATTTTGGGATTTCTTGTTTTATCTAACTTTTGGTGTGGTAATTATTGAGGCAGTTAATATTAGCGGAATATTAACAGTATTTGCATTTTTGATTTTACCTGCATCATTTTCGGCTTTATTTAGTCAAAGTTGGAAAACTAGAATTATTATTGGTTCAGTAATTGGCATAATCGTTTCAGCAGTGGGGTTATATTTGTCTTGGAATATAGATATGCCTGTTGCTCCTTTGATCATAATAATGTTAGCAGTGTTTTTATTGTTTGGAGCATTGTATAAAAAAGTATTTAATTAAAAAGTTAATTTGATAGCAAATTGATAAATAGCTGTCTTGATAAATTTGAGGCAGTTATTTTTTCTCTACTACATAATACATTGAATTGAATTGAGATGAATCTTGCTTAAATGATTTGATTTCATGCAAGTCGATCTTAAATAATTTCAGTAAATCTTTATTCTTCAGAGATGATATTTCTTTTTCAAGACATTTATAATAATCGTCCCACCATACTTGTTCGTCCAAACTAAACGAATCTAATACCTTACAGTTATTACTTTCAATGATTTCAATTTTCTTATTATAATTTCGAAACTCATCATGAATTATAAAGAACCTGTTCCTTTTTAATAATTTTATTAATAACAAAAAACCTTTCTTAAAACCTACATTATTAAGAAATCCTTCTGCCAAAATAATATCAAATTGTTTTTCTTCGAATTTCAGATCATGCAAAGAACAGTTGAAAATTGAAATTCGGTTAGATAAACTTAATTCTTCCATTTTCTCTGTCAACCTATTAATAGATTTAGCATCAATATCAACGGCAATAATATTACCATCATAAATTTCAGTTAAAGCCAATGTAGGCACTCCGGAACCACATCCAACATCTAGCATTAATGGATTTTCTATTACCGGAATTATTGAAAGCGCTTTTGAAAGATGTTTTATGAGCCCTTTTCTGCAATTATCTTTAATGTTAAAATACTTTTTAAGCATTTCTGTTTTTTTACCATAAAGCAAGTAAATCAATTTTATACAAATAACAAAAATCAGATCTATTTTAAAAAAACATCATATCAAAATTATTGATAAGGAAAAATTAGATTCAATTAGTAAGTTTGGTAAATATCCCTTTACCTTAGAGTTCTATTTATTATAAACTATTAAGACTTTCCTTAATTTGAAAATGAACTTTTATTAATGATATCTATAGAATAGATTTCAAATACCAATTATGTTTGAAGTTTTCTACTGCTTTTTGAAGGTATTTTACTCAAAAGGATAATAAACAAGTTAAATGTAGATTATTAGTTTAATTACTAATTCTTTTCTTCATGTTTTTAATCAAAAAAAGATAAAAATATTTGCATTATGAGCATATGTTCATTACTTTTGTATTGTAATATTAAAGTTAAAATACTATGTCTCGACCAGAAAAAGAAAGAATTGTACATAAACCACCGCTCTTTTCAGAATTTAAACCGATTGGTGTTGCTGGCAGGTTACTAGATCAGATACAACTTTCTATTGATGAGTATGAAGCTTTACGACTTGCGGATTACGAAGGGTTTTCGCAAGAAGATGCAGCAGAAGAGATGGAGATTTCTCGTCCTACTTTTTCTCGTTTAATTGAAAAAGCAAGAAAAAAAGTTGCTGATTTTATTATTCAAGGTAAACTTCTTACCATAGAAGGAGGAAATATACATTTTCGAAATAATATTATTCGCTGTCATGATTGTGGACATATGTTTAATACTAATTTTGGAGAATCGTTTACTGAATGTCCTGAATGTCATTCTAAGAATCTTATAAATCTCGCAGGTGGATTTGGACATGGTAAATGTTGTATGAACCAAAAGCGAAAAAGGGGTGGAGATTATGTATAGCCATGAAACAAAAACAAGAATTCGTTATGGAGAAACAGACAGGATGGGGTATGCTCATCATGCAAATTATCCTTTGTACTTTGAAGAAGGCAGAATGGAATTATTGCGAAGTTTGGATTTAAATTACAAAGATCTGGAGGATTCTGGAATTATTTTACCTGTAATTTCAATAAATACAAAGTTTTTATCACCGGTTTATTATGATGATGTATTAACTATTATGACCATTTTAAAAGAAATTCCGCGTACCAGGTTAAAATTTTATTATGAAGTTTTAAATCAGAATAAAAAGCTTGTGACCAGAGCCGATGTTGTGCTGGCTTTTGTTGACTCGGAAACACGCAAACCTATGATGGCTCCGGAGATATTTATTAAACAACTAAAAAAAGTAAAAGCATTTCAACAGTAAGATTATGGAAAATACGAAAGATACAATTGAGCAGACTGGAATAAAAAATATTGTAGTCATAGCTTCAGGGAAAGGAGGTGTTGGGAAATCAACTATAGCTACAAACCTGGCAGTTGCCCTGGCAAATAAGGGGCAAAAAGTTGGATTAATTGATGCAGACATATTTGGGCCATCAATACCAAAAATGTTTAATATAGAAAATGAAAGGCCTGAATTTAAAATAATTGGGCTTAAAAACAGAATTATACCAATTCAGAAATATGGAGTTAAGTTACTTTCAATAGGTATGTTTATTGATGCTGGAGATGCAACAGTATGGCGGGGGCCAATGGCATCGAAAGCCTTAAAACAACTTATTGGTGATACAGAGTGGGGTGAATTAGATTATTTGTTTTTTGACCTGCCGCCGGGTACAAGCGATATTCATCTAACCTTAGTCCAAACACTCTCAGTAACAGGCGCTGTTATAGTTAGTACTCCACAGGATGTTGCTTTAGCTGATGCTGTTAAAGGAATTAGCATGTTTCAGGGAGAGCATATTAAAGTTCCTGTAATTGGATTAATTGAGAATATGTCCTGGTTTACACCTGAAGAATTACCTGATAATAAATACTTCATATTTGGGAAAGATGGCTGTAAGAAGTTATCTAAGGAGTATAATGTGCCACTTTTAGGTCAAATCCCCTTAGTACAAAGTATAAGAGAAGGTGGTGATTCAGGGATGCCAACTGTTATGGAAAGTACTGTTATTGGTGATGCTTTTAAAAATTTGGCAGATCAATTAATTATAAAAGTAAATGATAGAAATAAAAATTTAGAACCTACTAAAATTGTAAAAATAACGAAACATTAATCATTTAAAAAAAGGAGGTTGTTATGCCAAGAGGAGATAAAACAGGGCCTGGGGGATTAGGCCCAATGACAGGAAGGCGCATGGGGTATTGCGCAGGAAATGATAATCCGGGATTCAACAACAATTCGAAATTTGGTTTTGGTTTAGGAAAAGGATTTAGAGGTGGTCAAGTTAGAAGGAAAGGCCAGCATGGTTTTGGAAGAAATCAAATTCATTCTGAAAATCAAGAAATCAGTGCTACTGATCAAAAATCTGTAATAGAAAATGAAATTGAAATTTTAAAACAACAATTATCATTTCTTGAAAAAGAACTTGAAAAATTACATTAGGTTGTTATTTGTCTGAAAAGCCGTTAGCTTAAAGCTTTAGTTTTTAAAACTTATGTGGTCCATATGGGTTTAATGCTAATGGCTTTTCTTAGAAATCCTAAAAATGAAAAAACATGAAAAATTCAGATAATAAACATAATCAAGGTGATGGAAGAGGACTTGGTCGTGGTGGAGGAAAAGGTAAAAATAAAGGTGGAGCCTTTGGCCCCGGTGGATATTGTATTTGTGCAAAATGTGGTGAAAAAGTTCCACATCAACAAGGCATAAAGTGTACAACTCTTAAGTGCCCCAATTGCGGAAATACTCTAATTAGAGAAGAATTACTAAAGAAATAAATAAATTATTAATAAAATTATGAAAAGATGAAAATGAAGTTTGCGATACCTACATTAGGAAATCAATTAACAGCACATTTTGGACATTGTGAAAAATTTGCAATTGTCGATGTGGAAGACCATAAAGTTGTAAAGGAAGAATTCATAACTCCACCAGTACATCAACCAGGAGTATATCCAAAGTTTTTGGCTGATCATGGAGTTCATGTAATTATTGCAGGAGGAATGGGGCAAAAAGCTCAGGATTTATTTGCAATGAACAATATTGAAGTCCATATGGGTGTTCAAGATGGTTCTCCTTCTGAATTAGTTGAGCAATATTTAACCAATCAACTTCAAACAGGACAGAATTTATGTGATCATTAAAAATTGTTTTGATGAGTGGCTGTTAATTATGTTTGAATAAATCAATAATTAAACTCAAATAAAATGAATGAATTATTGAAAAAATCCGGTTATTCAGATAAGGCAATTGAATACTATAAAAAAAAATTAAATGTTGGCAGCATTGAAAATCCAAGTGTTTCTTCGTCGTATACTGGACATTGTGGTGATACAATGAAAATTTATTTAAAAATTGATTCTGAAATTATAACAGAAGCAAAATTTGAAGCTATAGGATGCGCAGGAGCTTTTTCTGCAGGTTCAGCACTTATGGAAATGATCAAAAACAAAACATTATCTTTTGCAAAAGTAATAACTGAAGGTGATATTATAGAACATTTGGGAGGAGTTCCCTTGACAAAAACAGATTGCGTTTGTTTGGCAAGAAGGACATTGGAAAAAACAATCCAATTATTTCTTGATAATAATAGTTTAGGATAAGTTATTAGTTTACAAATGAAGATTACTATCGCTAGTGGAAAGGGCGGAACAGGCAAGACAACCTTGTCAACGAATTTAGCCGCCCTTTTTTCAGAAACTGAAAAAGTAGTTTTAACAGACCTGGATGTTGAAGAACCTAACTCCGGATTATTTATTAAGGGGGAATTAATTCAAGAAGAAATAAAATATAAAATGATTCCTGAGTGGAAGGAAGATACTTGTACTTTATGTGGCGAATGTCAGAAAGTTTGCAATTTCCATGCTGTTATACAATTAGGTCCACAAATAATGGTTTTTCCGGAATTATGCCATAGCTGTTTTGCTTGTTCTGAGTTATGTCCTGTATCATCTTTACCTATGATTAAACAAAGAATGGGTACATTAAATCAATACACAAAAGGAAATATTTCTTTTATTGAAAGTCGTTTGGATATTGGGCAAGAACAAGCCGTACCATTGATAGCTCAAACCAATGATTATATTGATAAAACTTTTAATCAGCATATAGTAAAAATATTTGATGCACCACCTGGAACTTCATGTCCTGTTATTGAAGCAACAAAAGAAGTAGATTTTGTAATTCTTGTCACGGAACCAACTCCTTTTGGTCTGCATGATTTGAAACTTGCAGTTGAAACTATGAAAAAATTGGATAAGGATTTTGGAGTAGTAATTAATCGATATGGTATTGGGAATAATGATGTTGTTGATTACTGTGTGAGTAATAATATTCCAATCCTGGCAAAAATACCTAATAACAGAAAAGTAGCAGAGCTTTATTCAAAAGGGAAATTGATATATTCTGAAATACCTGAGTTTAAAGAAGAACTTCAAAATGTTAAGAATTACATTTTAGATTTAAATAATTAGTACCGAGATGAAGGAGATTGTAATTATTTCCGGTAAGGGAGGAACAGGCAAAACATCTGTAACAGCATCATTTGCAGTTTTATCTGGTAACGATGCTATTGTTGCAGACTGTGATGTTGATGCGGCTGATATGCATTTATTAATGAAACCAACGGTAATAAATTCAGAAGATTTTTTCAGTGGTGTAATTGCTAATATTGATTCTGATAAATGTACTAATTGTGGGATGTGTGCTGATATTTGCCGATTTGACGCAATTTCTGTAATAAATGATCTATATACAATTAAAACTTTGAATTGTGAAGGTTGTGGATATTGTGCACGGGTATGTCCTGTTGAAGCTATTAATATGTTCAATCAAAATGTTGGAGACTGGTATATTTCTAAAACCAAAGTCGGAAATACACTTGTTCATGCAAAACTGGGAATAGGAGCCGAAAACTCTGGTAAATTAGTTGCTAAAGTTAAAAATGAGGCTAAACAATTGGCCAAAGAAAATAAAATGAACTATATCATTGTTGATGGTTCTCCTGGAATAGGTTGCCCTGTTGTCTCCTCACTTTCAGGAGCTGATTTTGTTGTTTTAGTTACAGAACCATCTTTATCGGGATTGCACGATTTAAAAAGAGTACATGAATTGGTTAAAAAATTCAATTTGAAAGCTGGATGTATTATTAATAAATATGATATAAATCCGAAAGTAACACAGGATATTATTCAATTTCTGAATGATGAATCAATTGCACATATTTCCAGTTTACCTTACGATGAAAATTTTACAAAAGCTATGACTAATGGACAAACGATTGTTGAATATGGTTCAGGAGAGTTAACATTAATGATTGTTAATAGCTGGCATAAAATTAAAGAATTAGTTGGGAGTATATAAAAGAAAAGGAGAATTTTTAATGAATAATTATAAATTAAAAATTATACAAGATAAAGGATACAGAGGCAGTAATCAGTTGGCAGATTGAAACTTGTAGCATGAAGCTGACAGCTTTTTTTTAGATGCAATGAGATTGATAAAATTTATAACATTAATTAGAAAAATGAAACATAAAATTATATAGAAATGAAAATAGCATTTACAACAAAAGGAACAGATTGGAATTCGGAAATGGATCCGCGATTTGGACGAACTGAATTTATTTTAGTTTATGATGATGAGAAAGATGAGTTTACTTCATTTGATAACCATGATATTGAAAATGAAGCTCATGGAGCCGGACCAAAAACTTCTCAGAATTTATTTGAGATGGGTCCTGAAGTTTTAATTACCGGAAATGGACCCGGTGGAAATGCTGCTACAGTTTTAGAAAAGGCCGGAATAAAGATTTATATAGGTGCAGGACAAATGAGTGTAAAAGAAGCATTTGATGCTTACAAAAACAGTAGTTTAAAAAAGTTTTTATAATAATTATAATAGAGTCAAAGAGGACAATACGGAATTAAGAAAATGAAATTAACGGTTTTAACAGAAAATACTGCATCGGGTAAGTTTTTAGCAGAACATGGCTTATCTTATCATATTAATGAAGATAGCAATATTCTTTTTGACACTGGCCATTCAAATGTTTTTTTAAAAAATGCTCAAAGATTTAATATAGATATTGATAAAATTGAAGCTGTTGTTCTAAGCCATGGTCATTGGGATCATGGAAACGGATTAAGGTATATTAACGACAAGAAGTTGATATGCCATCCTGATGTTTTTCAAAAGCGTTTCAGAAAAAATGATGATGAAAATATTGGACTTGAACTATCTTTTAAAGAGTTAACAAACAGGTTTGATATTATTCCCTCACGAAAACCTTATCCTATTTCAAAAAATATAATATTCTTAGGAGAAATTCCCCGTTTAAATTCTTTTGAAGCAATAACAACTGCATTTGAATTAAGTGATAAAACAGAGGATTATATTACCGATGATTCAGGTTTGGTAATTAAATTGAATGATGAAATTGTAATTATCTCAGGTTGTGCTCATTCCGGTATTTGTAATATGATTGAATATGCGAAAAAAATAACTGGAATTAATGAAATCAGGGCAGTTATAGGAGGATTTCATTTGAAATATAATAATCTCCAAACAAAAGAAACTATCAAATATCTCAAATCTCAGGATATTGCTGAAATATATCCATCACATTGTACTGAATTGCCGGCTTTAGCCGCATTTTATGATGAGCTTAAAATAAAGCAACTAAAATCAGGCATGGTTCTTAATATTTAGAAATATTAATATACATAAACCTTATTAAAACAAGAAAATATTATGGAAACAAAAAACATGGGATTTAACTCCAAACTAGTACATGCAGGTGATTATCAGGATGAATTCGGAAGTGCAGTAACTCCGATTTATCAAACATCAACTTTTTCGTTTAAAAATGCACAACACGGTGCTGATTTATTTGCCGGTAAAGAAAAGGGTTATATCTATACAAGAATTGGGAATCCAACAATAAATGTACTTGAAAATAAAATTGCAGAATTAGAAAATGGGTATAGAGGAATTGCATTAGCTTCTGGTATGGCTGCTGTTACAACTGTTTATTTGGCTCTATTAAGCCAGGGAGACCATATGATAAGTACAAGTGCTGTTTATGGTCCAAGTAGAGGCGTAATGGAAAGTCATTTTTCAAAATTTGGAGTAGAGTATTCATATATCGATACTTCAAACCTTGATGAAATTGAAAAAGCTATTAAACCTAATACCAAATTGCTTTACCTTGAAACTCCAGCTAATCCAACAATTCAGCTTACAGATATTAAGAAAGCTTCTCAAATAGCACACAAACATAATATTTTAGTCTGTGTTGATAATACCTTTTGCAGTCCATATCTTCAAAAGCCTTTAGATTTAGGAGCTGACGTTGTTTTACATTCTTTAACCAAATTTATTAATGGTCATGCCGATATTGTTGGCGGTATAATAGTTGCAAAAGATAATGAATTATACAATACTATTCGTAAAACAATGATTTACATGGGAGGGAACATGGATCCTCACCAAGCTTATTTGGTAATAAGAGGAGTTAAAACTTTATCCTTAAGAATTGATAAAGCCCAGGAAAGTGCCATGAAAGTTGCAGAATTCCTTGAAAGTCATCCTAAAGTGGAATGGGTAAAATATCCGGGTTTAAAATCTTTTCAGCAACACAAATTGGCTAAGGAGCAAATGCAAGGTTTTGGAAGTATGATAAGTTTTGCCTTAAAAGGAGGTTTTGAAGCTGGAAAAATCCTTATGGATAATGTTCATCTAGCAAAATTAGCAGTATCACTGGGTGGAGTTGAGAGTTTAATACAGCACCCAGCTTCAATGACACATGCGGGTGTATCAAAAGAAGATAAACTTGCAGCTAATATTACTGAAGGATTGGTTAGATATTCTGTAGGAATAGAGAATGTTGAAGATATAATTAATGATTTAGCAATTGCTTTAGATAAAATATCAAATTAAAAAAACAAGTCATGAATAAATCAAAATGGAATTTTGTAATTGATGCTATTATGTTCATTTTAATGGGCATCATAGCAGGATTAGGTCTGCTAATAAAATATGTTCTACTACCTGGAACTGAACGCTGGGTGAAGTTTGGAAGAAATGTTGATATGACTTTTTGGGGGTTTGATCGACATGATTGGGGGACCATTCATTTTATTCTTGGAATTACGTTAGTTGTGTTGCTTATACTTCATATTATTTTGCACTGGAAAGTCATAATTTGTTTATATAAAAATATAATAAAAAGAAAAGCTGTTCGAATTGCATGTGCGTTATCATTTACTATAATTACACTTTTTCTGATTTGCTTTCCATTTCTTTTTCAAATTGATGTAGAAGAGACATTAAGTGGTAGAGAAAGGTATTACTCTTCAATAGAAACAACTGTTCCTGCAGAGTCGGAAACAAAACTCTTTGAGGAACAACCAGCGATAAAAGAAGTTTTTCAAGACGAAAATTCAGATCGAAAAACAATACAAGATAAAAAATACGAACAAAACAGACCTGAAGAACACGCCCAACATGAGCATCATAACACTGATCCTTCAATAGAAGTTAAAGGATACATGACTTTGTCAGAAGTAACCAATGAGTATAATATCCCGGAAGATTATTTAAAAAGAAAATTAAATCTTCCTTCTTCTGTATCCGGTTCGAATCAATTAGGTCATTTACGAAAACAATATGGTTTTAAAATGAGCGAAATAGAATCCATTATAGATTCATATCAAAAATCAAAGAATCGTGAAAAAAACAACTAAAATAGGAATTATAATATGCGATAGATACCGTGATTGTGCCGGAGGTAAATGTTTTAGAGCCTTAAAAAATCGTGAAGGAGCTTTTAGTATTTATAGTAAAGATGAAGAAATAGAAATTGTGGGTTACACAAGTTGCGGTGGTTGTCCAGGGGGAAATATTGAATATACTCCTGAAGAAATGATTAAAAATGGGGTTAATGTAATTCATCTTGCAACAGGATTTATTGTGGGTTATCCCCCATGTCCATATATTGATCATTTTCGTAAGTTTATACAAGAAAAATACGGTTTGCATGTAGTGGTAGGTACTCATCCAATTCCTGAAAAATATTATCAAACACATACAAAGCTAAAAACATGGAATACTAATGAATGGAACGAATTAATCGAGCCAACTTTAGCTGATGAGAAAATCCGGTTCATCTATAATTAATTTTTACATATTTCACAAAATGAAGAATCAAGGATTTATTCAGGTTTATACAGGCAATGGAAAGGGGAAGACTACTGCTGCACTTGGCTTGGCTCTCAGAGCTTACGGAGCCGATAAAAAGATTTTTATAGGGCAATTTATAAAAGGAAAACATTATAGTGAACTGGATTCGATCGAAAAATATTTGGATGAGATCGTAATTAAACAATATGGTTTGGATTGTTTTATTGTTAATGAACCAGAAGAAAAAGATATTGTTGCTGCGCAAAATGGTTTTAATGAAATGGAAAAGATAATTAAATCAGGTGAATATGATTTGGTTATTATGGATGAACTAAATATTGCCCTTTATTATAAATTACTAGACATAGCTAAGGTCCTTGAAATTATTAAACAAAAACCTAAACACGTTGAGATTGTCATTACCGGAAGATATGCTCATGAGAAGATAATAGAAATGGCAGATCTGGTTACAGAGATGAATGAAATTAAACACTATTTCAGCGAAGGTGTTCAGGCTAGACTAGGTGTTGAAATGTAAAATTTGAATTTTATAATTATTCATGTGACGTTTTTAAAATAGAAACTGTCGTTGACGACAGTTTCTTCTCTATTGTAAGGGATATGAAAAATGCATTTGAACCATTCTCCAACTACCGTTACGCTTTTCTAAAACTCCTGTCCAACGGGTATTTTCCCAACTAACGGATTGTCCATCCCAATCATTTATATCATTTAACATACAATAATACCATGCTACGGTTCCATCTTGAGAAATATTAATATGCATATCCCAGGTTTCGAATTTTACATGTTTAAATCGTGGATCTAACCAAAATTTTTCTGCTTTTTTAAATTCTGTAATACTTTTTACCACTGTATTTTCAGGATGTACTTCTAAATAATTCTCATCATTAGCAATAATGCTGTAAAGGAGGCTTGTGTCTTTATCTTTTGCCCATGCAATAGTGTTTTTAATGGTTTCTTCAACAATAGCTTTTTCTGATTCAATGTTTACTGTTGTAATCTCTGTTTTTTGTTGACAAGAAAAAAGAATAAAGCTTAATAATGAAAGTGCAAGTAATTGTTTCATTGTATTTTGTATTTTGTAAATAATGTACAAGTTAAAAATTTATTTAAATTTACTAAAGTTAAACTTTGTTTAAACTTTTTTGTCTTAAGTGTAATAAAAATAAAAAATTGGGGTCAAATCTTTTTATATAAATTCTTAAACGATGAAACAAATTGACAGAAGAATAGTCATTGTTGGAGCCTTCATTTTTATTGTAGGTTTAGCATTCGGAATCATGAAATTTTTAATTGCGCAAAAGGAAGATCCTTTTATGCGTCCGGCAATTGAAGCAAAAAGATATGTTAAAGCTAATGAAGTAAAATACACAACCATAATTTCTCCGGTCTCAGCACCAGGAAGAGTTTCGTCAATATCAGAGATTGATATTATTGCTGAGGCATCAGGTAAAATATTAACATTAAAAATTTCATTAAAGAAAGGTAGTGAATTTGCAAAGGGAGATGTGCTTTTTGCTATATATCCTGATGAGGCTATGCTTGCACTTAAATCAAAGAAAAGTCAATTTTTGAATACTTTGGCTAAAGTACTTCCAGATATTAAGATTGATTATCCCGATCAGGAAACCGAATTTAAAACTTTTTTTAATGCTATTGACATTAATAATAAGCTTCCTGAATTCCCTGAAATTAAAGAAGAAAAATTAAAAATATTTCTATCAAGTCGTAATATTTTAAGTGAATATTATAATATCCAAAAAGATGAGTTACAATTAAGTCGTTATACAGTTGTAGCGCCTTTCGACGGAACATATTCTGATGTATATTTAGAATCTGGAGCATATGCAAATATCGGAGGTAAGGTTGCTCATGCAATTCGAACGGATCTGCTTGAAATCGAAATTCCTCTCGAACGATTTGACGCAGAATGGGTAAGAATTGGTGACGATGTAAAACTAGTTTCCGAAACATACATAAATGAACGAAACGCTAAAGTAATTCGTAAAAGTCAATTTGTTGATCCTAATACACAATCTCAAAGTATTTTTTTAAGATTAGAAAATAATAAAAAGAACAAATTGCTTGTTGGTGAATATGTTGAAGCTATTTTTCCTGGTCATCCTATCAAAAATGTAATGGAAGTGCCTCGGAATGTTGTTTTTAACTCAAACGAAGTCTTTATTGTAAACGATGGTAGAATTCATAAAAAGAAAATAAATATTGTAAAAGTAAACGAAAAGTCTCTCATATTTAATGGTTTGGAAGAGGGAGCGGTAATTGTTATGCAACCTTTAATCAATGTTTTAGAAGGTACTCAGGTTGAAATTCAAGGGCAACAAAGAGAGCAGCAAAATCAGAAGCCTGTAAAAGCTCAACGTAAAAAGAATTAGTTAATCATCAAATCAAAGAAATTATGAGGAAATTAATAGAGCGATTTGTTGAATATCCGATTTATGCAAATCTGATTATTGCTTTTGTTGTTATTGCTGGTCTGTATAGTATGTTTTCAATGAAAAAAGCTTTTTTCCCTGAAGCTGAGAGTAGAATTATTACAATATCAGTTTTTTATCCGGGAGCATCACCTATTGAAATGGAAGAAGGTGTTACTGCAAGAATCGAAGAAGCAGTTCGAGGATTAATCGGAATTAAAGAAATGAATTCTACATCTGTTGAAAATAGTGCTAGAGTTACTATTGAAACTACAGGCGAGTATCCTATTGATGAAATATTAATGGAAGTAAAAAATGCAGTTGATGGAATTTCGTCGTTACCTACGGCAGCTGAAAGGCCGATTGTTGCAAAACGTAGATCCAGAGCTGGTGCACTTAGAATGTCTTTACTCGCGGGTGATAGTTCAATTGTAAATCTGATGACCTTGAAAGAATATGCACAGCGGGTTGAGGAAGATTTTCTTTCATCAGGAGTTATAAGTCAGGTTACTTTATCAGGATATCCCTCACCGGAAATTTCTGTCGAAATAAAAGAAGAAGAATTACTTAGGTATAATCTTACTTTTGATGATTTAATTAGCGCTATTCAAACAAACAACCAAGATGTTTCTGGTGGACAAATAAAATCGGAAGAAGAAGAATTGTTAATTCGATTACGATCAAGAAGTACTGATCCCAACAAAATTGGAGAAATTATTATTAAAGGACAGGCCGATGGGAGTTTTATTCGAATAAGAGATGTTGCAGAAGTAAAAAAGAAATTTGCTGATACATCAAGTGAATCTTGGATAAATGGTAAGAAATCGGTTTCAATATATGTTGAGAAATTACCAGAAGAAGATTTAGATGCAATTACTGAATACGCAATAAAATATACAAAAGAGTTTAACGAAAAAAATCAGGGTGTAAATCTTGAAATAACAAGAGCATACCTCGATATTTTACATAGTCGTTTAGATTTACTCACAAGAAATGGCTTAATAGGATTAGTTCTGGTTATTCTAGCATTATCCATGTTTTTAAGCGTTCGATTATCCTTATGGGTATCTTGGGGTATTCCATTCAGCTTTTTAGCTATGTTTATTTTGGGGAACTTTATTGGGATTACAATTAATATGACTTCACTATTTGGGATGATTCTGGTAGTTGGTATTTTGGTTGACGACGGAATTGTAATTGCTGAAAATATCTATCTGCATTTCGAAAGAGGTAAAACTCCAATGCAGGCAGCAGTGGATGGTACAATGGAAGTATATCCCGCGGTTCTAACATCAGTAACAACAACAGTTATTGCTTTTTCGCCATTGTTGTTTTTATCTGGAACAAGAATGGAAATGATGTACGATGTTGCTGTTGTAATTATTGTTAGTTTAGTTTTTTCATTGGTCGAAGCATTTTTTGTATTACCTGCACATTTAAGTTCTCATCACGTATTAAGCCGACGAAGTTTAGAATCTAAAAATAAAGGAATTAAAAAGTACTTCGAAAGATTTATTGTATGGCTTCGAGAGGATATTTACCATTATATGTTGGAATGGTTATTAAAATGGCGTCATATTGTTATTGCTATACCAATTGCATTATTTTTAATTACTGCCGGATTATTTATGGGAGGACACATAAAGAGCACCTTCTTCCCAATGGTTGATTTTGACAGTTTTGAGTTAAATATTGCATTTACACCCGGTGATGGTGAAAAGCAAACTAAAGAATTTTTGGCTCGATTTGAAAAAGCAATTTGGGAAGTAAATGAGGAGCTTTCAAAAGAACAGGGAGTTGATGGAAATATTATAGAACAGGTAAGAACTAGTGTAGGAAGTGCATTTAGCGGGCAAGAATCTGGAGCTCATGCAGGAAATATTCGTGTTTATCCAATTGATCTAGAAGGATATGACCTTACAGGATATAAGATAGCGAATCTAGTTAGACAAAAAATAGGAGCTGTTCCTGATGCAAGGAAATTTTCAGTGGCAGGAAGAAATCGATGGGGATCTCCAGTATCAATTAGTTTAATGTCTAAAAACCTTCAGGAACTGGAAGAAGCCAAGAATTATCTGATGAATCGATTGACTGAGTTACCACAATTGAAAGATATTAATGAAAATATCGCATTAGGGAAACAAGAAGTTAGATTGAGTTTAAAACCTAAAGCATATTTTTTAGGATTAAATGAAAATACAATTTCACGCCAAATCAGGCAGGGATTTTATGGCGGTCAAGCACAACGCTTACAAGAGGGAAGAGATGAACTAAGAGTTTGGGTTCGCTATCCAAAGTCAGACAGACTTACCATTGGTCAAATGGAAAAAATGAAAATCAAAACTCCAATGGGTGAATATCCATTAACTGAGTTAGCAGATTATCACTTGGAAAGAGGTCCTGTTGCTATTACTCGTTATAATGGATCGCGTGAGATTCGTATTGAAGCAGAAACTGTTGATCCATATGCACCAGTACCGGAAATATTAAATCAAATAAGTATTGAAATAATGCCCGAATTATTAGCTCAATATTCAGGCATACGTTATGAATATCAAGGTCAACAAAAGTCAAGCAATGAAGCATTAAAAAAAATAAGGATGTATTTTCTTGTCGCTTTTGCTATGATCATTTTTGTAATGATCATTCATTTTAAAAGTTTTAATCAGACAATTATTATTATAGCTATGATTCCATTATCAATGCTAGGTGTATTCTGGGGTCATGGAATTCATGGTCAGCCATTATCAATTATTAGCTTGTGGGGGATGATTGCTTTAACGGGAGTAATTATTAATGACGCCATTGTCTTTCTGTCGAAATACGATAGTAATTTATTGGAAGGAAGAAATGTGCATGATGCAATTGTGGAAGCTGGTAAACTAAGATTAAGACCTATTATTCTAACAACTTTGACTACTGCTGTTGGGTTATTCCCAATTATTATGGAAAAAAGTGTGCAAGCACAATTCCTAATTCCAATGGCTCTTAGCTTAGCTTATGGGGTGGCAGTCGGTACAATATTTATTTTAATATTTTTCCCAGTTTTAATTATGTTACTGAATGATGTTCGTGTTTACCTAAAACATCTTTGGACGGGAGTCAGACCTGAACGTGAAGATGTTGAGGTGGCTATAATATTACATAAGCGTAAGACAAAATATGAAAAAAACAGTCATGCTCCTATTCAGGAAATAAAGGAATAAGCATATTTAAACATGAAATTATGAATACAATTACAAAATATATTCTTTCAATTATTTTCATTTCAGTAACTATTTTCACTAATGCACAGGAGAGTGAATTAAGTCTTTCTGGTGCTATTGAAAAAGCTTTAGAAAGTAACTATGGAATTATTATTTCAAAATCTGATATTGATATTGCAGAACTAAATAATTCGTGGGGAAATGCAGGCCGATATCCAAGCATTGGATTTGATGTGGCTTCGACAAACAGTAAGGATTTGATTGATAATTCTGCAAATAGTCGAATTTCGGGAGGAGTTGGATTAAATTGGACCTTATTCAACGGATTTAAAGTAAATATTACCAAAGATAAGCTCGAGAAACTGGAGCAATTATCGAAAGGTCGATCTGCAGTTGTGGTAGAAAATACAATACAAGATGTTGTTATGAGTTACTACAATATTTTACTTCAAAAAGAACGACTCGATGTTTTAAATAAAGTTATGCAACTTTCAAAAGACAGG
Source organism: Bacteroidota bacterium (assembly GCA_042584405.1). Lineage (GTDB taxonomy): Bacteria > Bacteroidota > Bacteroidia > Bacteroidales > UBA12077 > UBA12077. Next base: position 14,973 of record JBHOSR010000003.1, on the reverse strand, counting down.
TATGATTACGAACAAACAAAATACGACTTAGGGAGCTCTGTAACTTATAATGTATTATTGGCTAAGAATATTTATTTGGACGATAAAGCTTCTTATTTAAACCAGGAAGTTGTTGTTCGAAATGCTATTCGTAATCTAAACTTTATATTAGGGGAACAGCCAACTGTAGTGTGGAATTTTATAGAAGAATTTAGCTCAGACACTGTAGAATATATTTTAGGTGATATGCTGGACAAAATGATGGCTAATAATCAAACTCTGCAAAATCAGTATGCAAATCTGCTTTTACAACAAGATGAGATTCGATTTCAAAATGGATCATTATACCCAAGGGTTAGTTTATCGGCAGGAGTTGATAATTCGTATTCATGGATAAATAATGAAGGGCAAGCTGAAATTTACAATGAAGATTTAACTCCTTATGGAAATCTTACTTTGTCTTACGACATTTTTTCTGCTGGAAACAGAAAAAGAGCAATTGATATTGCAAAGATTAACAAGCAAATAACACAAGTTGAATTGGAGGAAATAAAACATAGTTTAACAAATCAATTGTATAACGAGTACGAAACATATAATCTGAGAAAAGTACTTTTAAATGTAGCTAATGAAAGTTTAGAAGCTGCGGAACTAAATCTTCAAATAGCAGATGAAAAATTTAAGTCAGGTGCTATAAATTCGTTTAATTATCGCGACATACAGTTAAATTATTTAAACTCAGCAATAAATCAACTTCAATCCATTTATAACCTGATTTATTCGAATACAACATTAACAAGATTGACAGGTGGATTCCTGAATGAACCAGAGTAAAAAAGCCATCTAATCAAGATGGCTTTTAATAATAAATTTATACTAAAGCTTATAATTTCTCTACAGCCATTAGAGATTGTCCTTTTGTAATCGTGTTAGTATCCTCAACCAAAATCTTAAGGATTTTACATTTGAAAGGAGCTTCAATTTCGTTGAAAAGTTTCATCGCTTCTAAAATACAAATCGGATCGCCTTCATTAACTACCGTTCCTTCTTCAACAAAAGGTGGTTTATCCGAAGAAGGACAACGATAAAAAGTTCCAGCCATTACAGCATCTATGGTGTCTTTATATTCCTGGGTATCTTTTTCGATAGGTTTCTCTTCTGTTTTGCCTGTAGGTTCTGCAGCTTCTCTAACTTCATCATGAACTTCCGGATGAGCAGATCCAACAATCGCTTCAGAAATTACATGCGTTTTTGCAGCACCATTTCCTGATCGCATTGAAAGATTAAAATCGCCTTTTCTAATAATCAATTCATTAATTTGCATTCTTGAAGCTTTTTCAAGCATAGCGTTCATTCCATCATAATCATCACGATGTAACATTGGATCCGCGGTACCTGAAACGCTTGCTTTAACCTGTACGTTTTCTGCTTCTGGAACTTTAACTAATTCTTCCGTTTCAATATCAGCAGGAGTTTTTGGTCTTTTATCTTCCGCATGTGCTCTCCATTTGAAATATTCCATCGAAACTTCAGGGAATAAACAGTAGGATAAAATGTCCTCTTCGTTTTCGATTAATTTAGGATCAGCAACATTCTTAGTTGCATTAGGTAGAATTGGTTTAAGATCGTCAGCAGGACGGTGATCAATAGGTTTTTCTTTACCTAATATTTGCTTAATAAATTTTGGTTCAATAGGAGCAGGTGGACGACCATACATTCCTTTTACATAATTTTTAACTTCTTGAGGCACTACCTTATATCGTGCACCAGTTAATACGTTCATTACTGCTTGTGTTCCTACAATTTGGCTTGTGGGAGTTACCAATGGAGGATATCCTAAATCTTTTCGCACTTTTGTAACTTCCTCGAGAGCTTCACTTAATTTTTCACTTGCTCCTTGCTGTTCAAGTTGTGAACGAAAATTTGAAATCATACCACCAGGAATCTGGTGAACTAAAATTTCAGAATCAATAATTGGTTCATAACCTCTTCCTTTTGAGCGTTTAGGAGTTAAATCAGCAAAATATTTATTTACTTTTCGTAAAGCATCTAAATCTAAGTTTACATCAAATTCGGTTTCTGCAAATATTGCGTTAATAGTTTCTACGGGTGGTTGTGATGAGAATCCTGCCATAGAAGAAATAGCGCAGTCAACAGCACCAGCACCGGCTCTTACGCCTTCTAAATAGGCTGTTTCAGCCATTCCGCTAGTAGCGTGGCAATGTATCTGAATAGGAATGTCTAATTCTTTCTTTAGAGCCGACATTAAATTTTTTGACATTGTAGGTGAAAGTAATCCTGCCATATCCTTAATACATAATGAATCGATTCCCATTTGAACCTGTTCTTTTGCGTCGCTTACAAATTTTTCAATGGTATGAACAGGGCTAATGGTGTAGGAAAGTGAACCTTGTGCATGAGCACCATGTTTCTTTACTGCTTTTATTGCAGCTTCTAAATTTCGAGAATCATTCAATGCATCAAAAATTCTGAAAATATCAACACCATTTTCATGTGCTGTTTCAACAAAACGATCCACTAAATCGTCAGGATAATTTTTATATCCTACAATATTCTGACCTCTTAACAACATTTGAAGAGGAGTCTTTTTAGCTTTTGCTTTTATCTGTCTTAATCTATCCCAGGGATTTTCACGCAGAAAACGAAGGCAAACATCAAAGGTGGCACCGCCCCAAACTTCCAATGAATAATATCCTACCTTATCGATAGTATCAATAATATCAATAATATCTTTAGTGCGCATTCTTGTTGCCCAAAGCGACTGATGTCCATCTCTTAAGGTTGTATCGGTAATTCTTAGTGTATTTTTTTTCATAACTAAAAGTCAATTATTTATTAACAGAGAATTTTCCCATTGCTGAGAATTTTTCAAATCTGCTTTGAATTAATTCGTCAACAGATAATTTTTGTAATGGTTTAATATTTTTAAGTACAGCTTTTTTTATTGATTCGGCAATTGCTTTTACATCGGTATGAGCTCCTTCACCTGGTTCATCAATAATTTCATCAATCACACCATGCTTTAACAATTCTTTTGCAGTAAGATTAAGAGCTTTTGCAGCATCAGGAGCATATGCAGCATCGCGCCATAAAATAGAAGCACATCCTTCTGGTGAGATAACAGAATATATTGCATTGGACAACATTAATATTCTGTCGCCAACACCAATTCCTAAAGCACCGCCACTACCTCCTTCACCAATAACAACACAAACGATAGGTACTTCAATTGAAGCCATTTCGGTAAGGTTCTTTGCAATTGCTTCTGCTTGACCGCGTTCTTCAGCTTCAAGGCCAGGAAAGGCTCCTGGAGTATCAATTATGGTAACAATTGGAACATTAAAACGTTGGGCTAATTTCATTAAGCGCAAAGCTTTTCTATAACCATCGGGTTTTGCCATTCCGAAGTTACGGGCAATATTTTCATGTGTCTTTTTACCTTTATTATGACCAATAAGCATTATTTTTTGACCTCCAATTTCAGCAAAACCACCTATCATAGCCATATCATCAGAAAAACATCTGTCGCCATGAAGTTCAACAAAGTTGTTAACGATATGTGAAATATAGTCTTGTAAAATTGGTCTTTTAGGATGTCTGCTTATTTGAACAATTTCCCAAGGTGTTAATTCTTTTTTAGCTTTTTTATTCATTTTTTTCACCTTTGGTTCTTCAGTTGCAATATTATCAGTTTTTTGTCCCATAATAAGGTATTTGAAATAATTGAGGGATTTTTACAGATTATCGATTATAATAGCTTAGAACATTGCTTAAATAATCTTTTAAATCTTTTCGATTAACTATGGAATCTACGAATCCATGTTCGCGCAAATATTCAGCAGTTTGAAAATCATCAGGAAGCTTTTCTCCAATAGTTTGTTCTATTACTCTTCGTCCTGCAAATCCGATTACAGCTCCGGGTTCTGAAACATTAATGTCGCCCATCATAGCGTAGCTTGCTGAAACACCACCTGTTGTTGGATTAGTTAGAATTGAAATATATGGAATATTCTTTCTGTTTAATCGAGCAACTCCAGCGCATGTTTTTGCCATTTGCATTAAGGATAAAGCTCCTTCTTGCATACGAGCACCTCCGGATGCTGATATAACGATATACGGTAAGTTATGATCGTAGGCATAGTTGGCAGCTTGAAGAATTTTCTCTCCTGTTGCACTTCCAAGACTTCCACCTAAAAATCTAAAATCCATAACTGCTATTACGGCCGGAATCCCATTAATTTTACCATGTCCGGTAACAACTGCTTCGTTAATTCCTGTTTTTTTGATATTGGCTTCGTACTTATCTTTATAGCTTCCTTTCAAATCAACAAACTTAAGTGAATCTGTTGGACTAATATTATTGAAAAGTTCTTCGAAAGTTTTTTTATCGAATAACTGATTAATACGTTCGTATGAAGTAATAGCACCGTGGAAATTACAGTTTGGGCAAACATTCAGATTTTTCTCCCATTCTGATTTGTAAACATACGACTGGCATTTTTTACATTTTACCCAAATTTCTTTTTTTGATTTTTTCTTAACGGTTGTAGTTTCGCTATACCATGCCATCTCTCGTTTCTCCGTTAGTTTTTATGTTTAACCTAAATAACTTTAAAATTACTTATAAGACAATAAGTTTTTTAAATAGTTTGGCAAAATACTCAATTTTATAAAAAAATGCTACTTAAATTGGAAATATTATTCTTTGGTATTTTAATGAAATTTTGAAATGCTTATAACTATAGCTCAGATATTCAGCAGATTGCACAATCACAATAATTGTTGATATATAAAATGGTTAAATAAATGAATTATGCAAAAAAGATAATTTATTGAAAGGTTCATACACAATTTTAAAAAAGAGGTATATTAAGTACACAGTACGATTTAGTTGAATGATAAATTATTGCATCATAAAATTAGTGATTGTCAGTATTTTAGACTACCTTTGCAGTTCTGAATTATTCCGGTAGTTAAATGTTATATCAGAAGCTATAAAATCGACTATAAAGAGTGTAAATAAAAAATCTCTTAATATAGACAGAGACAGGCTTACTTCTCTTTAGGACCTTTGATTTCGGAACGGATTATAAATAATGATGCATAAAGCTTAATAGTTGAAAAGTTCTTTGTTAAGAACGAATAATTAATTTAATAGAAGGGAAAAATTGTATGTACGAAAAAAAACCGAATACCTTTCAATCACCTGATTTAAATAAATTGCAGAGTGTTAAAGTTGATTTTAAAACAACCATTTATATTCCAATTGGTGCTGACCCTGTAAAAGCAAAAAAACGGTACTTAGAGCAAATAAATGCTAAATATGTAAAGAAATAAAATAACTGTTTTACCTAATTAATAAAAAGACTCCTGGGAAACCAGGAGTCTTTTTGTTTAAACCTTTACTGCTTTACAAAATCAAATAGAATTCTTATTATTGTATAAGATATATTTAAATTAAAACAAAATTATATACAAATGAAAAAAGGATTAGTTTTCGTATTGTTATTTACCTTAATAGCCCGATTAACTCTTGCCGACGAGGGAATGTGGCTTCCGTTTTTACTTAACCAGGTAACTATTGAAAAAATGCAGGAAATGGGTTTGCAACTTTCAGCCAAAGAAATTTATGATGTTAATCATTCGAGCTTGAAAGACGCTATTGTGATTTTTGGTAGAGGATGCACCGGAGAAATCATTTCTGACCAGGGATTATTGCTTACCAATATGCATTGCGGATATCGTCAGGTGCAATCGCATACTACCGTTGAGAATGATTATTTAAAAGATGGTTTTTGGGCAAAAGAGCTAAAGGATGAATTGCCAAACCCGGGATTAACTGTAAGGTTTCTTATTCGGGTTGAAGATGTTTCCGAAAATGTAAATAGTCAGCTTTTAGATGAAATGAGTGAGAATGAAAGAAATGAAAAAATAAAAACTTTAGGAGAAGAATTAGCTAAGGATGCTGTTAAAGGAACAAATTATCAATCTGTTTTTAAATCATATTATGGTGGAAATCAATTTTATGTATTAATTTATGAAACTTATTACGATGTTAGATTAGTTGCTAATCCTCCAGTATCTATTGGTGACTTTGGTAGCTTGACTGATAATTGGATGTGGCCACGACATAAAGCTGATTTTTCGCTGTTTAGAGTATATACTGGTCCTGATGGTAAACCTGCAGAATATTCTCCTGAAAACATACCTTTAAAACCGAAACATCATCTTCCTGTTTCTTTAAAAGGTGTTCAACCTGATGATTTCGCAATGATTTTAGGGAATCCCGGTTCTACCGATCGTTTTATGACAACATTCGGGATAAAAGAGTTGATGGAAATAGAACATCCTAATCGTATAAAAATACGTAGTGCTAAACTTGAGATCATGAACGAAACCATGTCTATTAGTCCTGCACATCGAATTATGTATGCTGCAAAATACAAAGGAGCAAGTAATTATTGGAAATATTCTGTAGCCCAAATGGCTGGATTTGAACGTAATAATGTACTAGAGCAACGTGCAGAATTAGAGAAAGAATTTACACAATGGATTTTGCAAAATGCAGATAGGGAAAAGAAATATGGAGAAACTCTAAAACTTATTGAGGATGCTTATACTGCACGAAAAGAATTTGCTAATGCAAGTCAGTATATAAGCGAAACTATGAGGCGTGGCTCTGAAGTAGTTGGATTTGCAAGCAGAGCAAATGATTTATTTAAGGAGTTAAATAAGGATAAATCAGATCGAGATAAAGAAAAAATAAGGGCTTTAACAGAAGAATTAGCTTCTTATGGGAAGCGATATTATCGAGACTATCATAAAGAAACGGATCAAAAAATTGCAATTGCCCTTTTTCAAATTCTAAAAGATGATTTGGAAGCAAAATATTATCCCGAATATTTTAGTTCAGCAATGGAGCAATATAACCAGGATGTTGAGAGGTTTGTGGAAGATTTATATGATAATTCAATTTTTGCTAACGAAGATGCTTTTAATAATTTTATAAAAGATCCAAAGAGCAAAGTTTTAGCTGAAGATCCTATTTTGCAATTAGCTTTATCAGTTAGAGCTAAATATAATAACTTATTTGCTCAATCAAGGAACTATGATGAGCAGCTAGCAAAGGGTCAACGTTTATTTATACAAGGAGTTATGGAAATGAATGATGATGGAATTTTTTATCCTGATGCAAATTTTACCATGCGACTTACTTATGGTAAAGTAGGAGGGTATAGTCCTCGTGATGGAGTGAGTTATAAGTATTATACAACACTAACTGGTGTAATGGAAAAAGAAGATCCAACTAATTATGAGTTTATTGTTCCAGACAAGATTAAGCAATTATACGAAGCAAGGGATTATGGGAGATATGCTTATGATGACGAAATGTATGTTTGTTTTACCACCAATAACGATATTACAGGAGGTAACTCAGGAAGTCCTGTTATGAATGGTAAAGGAGAATTAATTGGTCTTGCATTTGATAGCAACTGGGAAGGAATGACTGGTGATATTGAATTTGAAGAAGAAATGTCAAAAACGGTTTGTACCGACATTAAATACATTATGTGGCTTTTGGAGAAATTCATGGGCGCGCAACGTATTGTAGATGAGTTAACTTTCGTTGATTAACAGTTTTATAAATATTTATATTAAAAAAGACTTCTAGTTTTCTAGAAGTCTTTTTTGTCTGGGGAGTTCATTCCTTTATACCTTCGGCAAACGAAAATTTTCAACATGTTCCTATGGCAATTGGGATGATATTACTTCGCTCGTTTAGAAGATTTATTTTCTTTTAAAGTTTAAAATTAGGTAAATCGGAATACCAAATAATAAAAGTAAAACTCCCCATAAAATAATTTCAAAACCCAACCCAATTACAGCCCAAATTGAATAGAGGAGGGCAGGAATAGAAATGAATAATACTGAAATGTAAGTTTTTTTGGGTACTTTGATTTTTTTCTTAAAATAAATCGTTATTTCAGCACATGATGATAACACATAAGGGAATAGTACAGTTAATGTTGCAAGCATAATCATAAAAGAAAACATGCCAACTAATCCTTTAGTATAATTCATTGATACCAGTATAGTAGCCAAAATACTTGCAAAGATGATTCCGAATATAGGGACATTTTTTTTGGAAACTTTTTGAAATCTTTCAGGGAATAACTTATCCTTGGCTGCTGCATAAGGCATTTGGCCTTGTATCAATATCCAACCATTTAGTGCTCCAAAACAAGAAATAGCAGCTCCGATCGCTACTATATATAATCCCCAGTTTCCCCAAACAACCTTGGCTGCATCGGCAAATGGAGCAGAAGATTTTTGTAATTCAAAAGGACTAATAATTCCCATTACGGCCATAGTAGCCGAAATATAAATTATAGCAGCGATTAATGTTCCTGTAATAGTTGCTCTTGGAATTGTTTTTTGGGAATTTTTAACTTTATCTGATGGTATAGTAGCTGACTCAAGGCCTAAAAAAGCCCATAACGTTAAGGCAGCACAACTTGTTATAGCATCGAAAGTTGATTTTTCACTCACATTAAATGGTGTAAAGCTCTCAACTTTAAAATATAAAAAGCCAATTGTGCCAAATGCAACTAATGGAATTATTTTTAGAATAGTTGTAACAATTTGTACTTTACCAACTTTTCTGATGTTCATTGAGTTGATATACGTGAAAATCCAAATCGCAAGAATTGCCAATGCTCCCGATAGAAAATTATTATTTTTTAATACAGGAATAAAAACCGACAAATAACCAACTCCAGCAACAGAAATCGCTGCATTTCCACACCAAATGGAAACCCAATAACCCCATACCACAATAAATCCTGCAAAATCGCCAAAACCTTCTCGTGCATAAGCATACGGACCACCAGCTTTGGGTATGATTTTACTTAATCGAGCAAAAACCAGGGCTAAAAAAATTGAACCAATTGTAGTAAAAAGCCAACCGAAGAGACTAATTCCACCATAAAATGCAAGAGCAGCAGGAAGAAGGAAAATTCCAGAACCTGTCATGTTTCCTACTACAAGTGATGTGCTTGTCCAAAAACCTATCTTGGACTGTTCGCCGGGATTAGCTTTTTGCATAAAGAGAATTTTCTTCTTAAAGCCTATTAATGAATTCTTCTCCTTTTTTTATTACATCTATATTTTCCTTCACTAATGATTCAGCTTGATTATATAATTCTTTGGAATGATCGATTAAATATTTTTTTGCTTCAGGATATCCTAATTCTTCCCATGAATGCATGTTTAACGATGGCCATATTTTATTCGTTTCTCCAAAATTTGATAATGATTGAAGCGTTTGATTTGAGGTAAGATAATTACCACCATGTCCAATTGATTTAATTTCTTCAAGATCTACTGTCTCAGTATTTAAGATGAAGCCTTTGGAGAGCTTTTTAGTTTCGCCAATTATAAAATCTGAAAATACTGCACTTGCAGGAGAAAATGCCATGGAATCAAAACTTCCACCAACAAATGGAACTAAACCAGCTTTTCCTATACAGCTTGTTATATGATTCATCCAATATTCTCCAGCTGCAATTAAATCAGGGCCCCATGCTTTTCCACTTCCCGATGTTCCACAATGTGGTATTGAATAGAAAAGCATCATTTCTGCACAAGCCAAATTCAATAAATATGAAGAAGTAGTGTAATTACTTCCCATGGATGTCATATTAAAGGAAGCAGGCAAGCTACCTAAAATAATAGGACTACCTTCTTTAATTAATTGACTGAAAACTAATCCTGCAAGCAATTCAGCATTTAGCAAAGCCAATGAACCACCTTCTGTAATAGGAGAAGTAGCACCATACATGCTATAGTTAGAGAAAATAATTGGAAAATTACTATTAATAGAAGCTATCATTTTATCACTTGTAGCTTCATTAAATACTAAAGGTGTAATAGGATTAAAATAAGGTATAATAAATGGCTTGTTAGAAATATCACCATGCAAGTTTGAAAGTAGATCAAATACTTTATTAATGTTTTCACCTTCAGAGATTAAAAGAATTAATGGTTTTGTGGTATTTGCATACATGTCGACAGTATTGTACAAATCCATTTTATCTGCCGAAACATCTGATGGAATTCCTATGGTTGAAACTGTATCATAATTATTTAGTAAATCGCCTAATTTGGTGCAGTTTTGTTGATGTTTGCGTGTGAATGGCCGAATTTTATTTGTTTCAATATCTTGATAATTGGTATTTGTAACACCAATACCGAAAAAGGTATCATTATTATTCCCTAAATTAAAAGACACCTTACCTTTTTTATCATAAATATCAACAGTTTTAGGAGCAAACTTTATTGAATGCTCAATAATTTCGCGCTGAATAAAAACAATATCATTTTTAACTTTTACAGCATTCGATTTAGCAAATATTTGGAGGGCAGATTTTGATTCAACTTTAATTCCTGTCTCTTCTAAAATTTTTATCGAAAATTCATGCACATTATTAATTTGTTCTTCGCTGAGCAAAGACAAGTTAGGTTTTACAATTTCGGATATATTAGCAGGATTCATAATTTTTAGATTATTAAATGTATAACTTTATTTAAGCTTATAAATACAGTCCTTCCTGTTGCATACATCACATTGATATGCCTTTTTTTCAACTTTGTTACCAATACCTATTATTGCACTAATCGATTTTGTTGGTAGCATAAGAGCTTCTTCATTTAATTGAATACCACAAAAATTATCTGGTAAGAGTGAGAAAAGTTTAAATTGTTCTTTTAACTCCCAATCACAATATCCAGGACTATATCGATTTGTAATTTTCTTGAGATTTGATTTTATAAGCTTTTCGATTCTACTTTGTACAACATCGGCAGCTTTTTCAACCATAATAGAAGCAGCAACATCAACAACATAAGCTTTAAGAGAATTATTTTCTTTAAATAAGTTGTTTGTCCAATCACTTATTTCTTTACCCGCTGTGCATACCAAAATAGCGATCGAATCGCTACCTTTTAAAAAATTAGTAATTACTCCTTTTGTATGAAATGTTATATTTTGAACTATAGTAGATTCTTTATCAAACTGAACATTTTCAATTATTCTATATCCACCTTTTAAACTACAATTTTTATTAATTTCAGACAGTACGGATTCAATCTCCTGGTCAATCATTTCTGGAATCTCGCCTTCCTTATATCCGATTATTTTACTAATATCTTTTGGATTGATATTAATTTCGTTAAGGTTTATAGAGAATTCTTTTATATTGATCAATGTGCAAATTGATTTATGATTTGAGAAAATTTTGAGATATGAGCTGGCGTTGTTCCACAACAACCCCCTATTATACTAACTCCTAGGTTAATTAATGCTGGTATTTTTTCTGCCATTTCATCTGGTTTTTCCGGATAAACAACTTTTTCTTCTACTAACTCAGGCATGCCTGCATTGGCTTGAATCATAATAGGAATTTTGGAGCTTATTTTTCTTAATTCTTTAGCAATTTCTATCATTCCATCGAAACCATTTCCACAGTTAGATCCAACCACATCAACACCTGCACTTATGAGTGCTTTACACATTTCTTCTGGGCTTATCCCCATCATTGTTCTGTAATCATTATTTATAGTTTTATCAAAAGTAAAAGTACAAATTATTGGAACAGATGTATTTTCTTTACAAGCTCGTATAGCAATTAAAGCTTCATCCAAAGCAGTCATTGTTTCAATAATAAGTGCATCTGAACCCCCTTTTACAAGGGATTTCGCTTGGAGACTAAAAGAATCATAAATTTGATCTTCAGTTACGTCACCCATAATTAGTATTTTTCCACAAGGTCCCATTGATCCAAAAACTAATTTCTCATTACCTGCGGCTTCTCTTGATATGTTCGCTGCTTCAATATTTATTTCTTCAGTTCTTGATCCTAAATTATAATGCTCAAGTTTTATAACTGAACCACCAAAACTATTTGTTTCTACTATATCAGAACCTGCTGCAACATATTGCTTTGCTATGTCAAATACCCTCTCTTTATTTGTAATATTCCATAATTCAGGACATTCTCCTTGCTGCAATCCTTTCTCAAAAAGCATGGTTCCCCAAGCTCCATCAGCTAATAGAATTTTTTGTGATTTGATTTTTTCGAATAAATCAATCATTATGTTATTTTATTTAAATATTCTAATGCTCCTTGAGGATCTGGTGCATAAAAATCAGCACCTATTTTTTTCGAAAACTCTTTAGTAACTGGTGCTCCACCAATCAAGATTTTAATATTCGGAAATTTGTTTTTTAAAGCTTTGGTTGTAGCTTCCATGTTTATCATAGTAGTAGTAAGAAGTGCTGATAAACCAACATAGCAATCAGGATACTTACTTGCAAATTCAATAAACTTTTCGGTTGTTACGCTTGTACCTAAATCAATAATTTCCCAGCCACTTCCTTCAACAATTACAGAAACAAGGTTTTTTCCAATGTCATGTAAATCGCCTGCTACGGTTCCTATTACTAAAGTTCCTTTTTGTTTGGCAATTCCTTTTTGAAAAAAAGGCTTTAGATGTTCCATTGCTTTTGACATTGCTTTTGCAGCCATTAATACTTCCGGAACAAAAACTTTATTTTCTTTGAATTTTAATCCTATACGTTCCATTCCCGGTATTAGGGCTAGGTTAAGAATATCTTCAGGAGGAATTTTATTTTGAATAGCAGCAAGAGTTAATTCATCAGATCCAGGCAAGTCTTTCATGTCAGGAGGGAATAAAGCATCTTTATCAACTTTTCCCCTCTCAACACAATTTGATAGTTTTTCGAGAATTGTATCCATAATATTGATTATATCCAAATATATAAATATTAGTCAATTATTTAAAATTAAAGGAAGCGACTTTTAAATTATGAGTATATTTGGGTTAATGAAAAATCTATCTTACAGACTTAAAGGCTTTAAAAAGCATATTAATTCTTCTATTCTTGTGTCCTATATAAATCGCTTTTCTGGATTATAAAACAGCGACTTTAAGAAATCACTTTCAATCAGAGTATTAATTAAATAAAAGAAAATATGAAAATTGTAGTTTTAGGTGCTGGCTTGGTTGGAGCACCAATGGCAATAGATTTAAATAAAGAAGAAAGATTTGAAGTAACTGTTGCAGATTTTAGTAATGAAGCTTTAGATAAAGTACAGGCTGAATGTCCCGAAATAAAAAAACTTCAAAAAGATTTATCAAATCCTGAGGATGTAACAAAACTAGCGAGCGATTATGATCTCGTTGTCAATGCAGTTCCGGGTTTTATGGGATTTGAAACTGCCAAAGCAATAATAAGAGCAGGTAAAAATTGTGCTTGTATTGCATTTTACGAAGAAGATCCTTTCGAACTTGATCAGTTAGCCAAAGAGAATAATGTGACCATGATTATGGATTGCGGGGTTTATCCCGGAATGGGCAGTGCATTGATTATGAATGTAGCTCAGCAACTGGATAAGGTAGATAATATTTTAACATTTGTTGGTGGATTACCTGAAATTAGAGAATGGCCAAGCGAGTATAAAGCTGTTTTTTCTCCAATTGATGTAATTGAAGAATATATTCGGCCTGCTCGTTATATAGAAAATGGTTACGAAATCGTACGTCCAGCATTATCAGATCCGGAATATATATTTTTTCCGAAAATAGGTACTTTAGAAGCATTTAATACCGATGGATTGAGAACCTTGGCTCAAACTATTGAAGCACCAAACATGAAAGAGAAGACACTAAGGTATCCTGGACATATTGAAAAGATGTCGGTGTTACGCGAACTTGGTTTCTTTTCAAAAGAAAAAACTATTAATATTAAAGGTAATAAAATTAGTCCGCTTGAAATGACAGCACAAGTATTGTTTCCAAACTGGAAACTGAAACAGGGTGAAGGCGATATCACTATTTTTCAATCCATCATTGAAGGAATAAAGAATGGGAAAAAAATCAAATATACAATTGATATGTTTGATAAATATGATCCTGAAACTGATGTAATTTCTATGGCAAGAACTACTGGTTATACAGCTACCATGGCAATTAGGATGATGGCCGATGGACTTTATACTCATAAAGGAATATCTCCTCCCGAATATATGGGTAAATGCCCGGAATGTGTCGAATATATGAAGAAAGGATTGAAAGAAAGAGGTGTTAATTGGGAAATATCAGAAGAAACAATAATGTAGATCGTAATAACAAAAATAATTAAGAAAAAGGACTTCTAAGAAACTAGAAGTCCTTTTGTACCTTTATTATTACTATTTCATTTATTTGTTTTGCAACTGGAATTATAATAATTGACAATAGCCTTAATATCTCTTTTTCGAAATTCCTGGCTCTCAATTTTTGTACATAATTCTGGACAATCATTAAAGTAGTTAATCATTCGCTTTTTAAAAGAAAGAGTCTTTACTGGGAACGGTTTATCATTTTCCTTTTGCAGCATAAAAGTTTTTTCAGTAGTATTGCGCCCACCGGAAACACCCCCATTTGCAGGATTATACATAGTGCTGGAACTTCCTTTATTCCAGTATGAATACAGTTTCAAGGGACCATCAATTTCCAGTTTTAGTAATAGGTGTGTTAGTTTACTGTCTTCAAAAGTATTTTTAACCGATACCATTTTATACATACTGTTATTGTAAGAAAACTCTATCGCTTTTAGCTCATTTGGGCTTAAAGTCTTTACTTCTCCCTCTTCATTAATAAAACTTATTTCATATTGCATTTCTTCAAAATGAGGTTCGTCTTTAAAAGTTCTTGCAGGTATATTAAATGATACATTTAAACTATCATTTTCCAATATGATTTTTCCTTCTATCATACTTCCAGGCAAACAGGACGTGATTAGCAGTCCTATTAAAATGATTATATAAACATTTTTCACTTTTAGATAATTTTATTTTGTAAAAACAGGATTTATCATAAAACCTTCTGGAATCTCGCCTTCCTTATATC
>JBHOSR010000002.1:0-77100 GCA_042584405.1 Bacteroidota bacterium | reverse complement strand
TGCATATACGATTTTTGAGCATGGAATTGGCTACCCAAAAAGTTCGAGGGAATTTTTTAAAGACACTAACCCTAAAAACTATTTACCTTTTATTTTATATTAACCCTATACTTATATTCTTTATAATATTTTAAATAAGGAAAAAACAATTAGTTTAAGTCCTTAAAAAGAGGGTGCAAAAATAATCAAGAAAATAATATCTCCAAACATTTTTTTCACTTTTTTTATGTGATTTACAACACATTTCCAAGGCCCTGATTTACTGCTTTTTATGACTCAATTAAACCCTCGTTTTTTTGACAAGTCAAATATCCGTTGATTTTTAAATTTAAAAACACATATTTGTTTGATCATTTAAAAGAATAATTATGTCTGATAAGGTTAGTGTCTTTAAAAAATTCCCTCGAACTTTTTGGGTAGCCAATTCCATGGAGCTATTTGAACGTTGGGCATGGTATGGCTTTTACATGCTATTAGCAAACTATTTAACCAAATCGACCGATGTTGGAGCTTTGGGTTTAAGCCAGGAAGAAAAAGGTTTAATAATGGGAATTGGAACGGCAGTACTTTATTTTTTGCCAATTATTACCGGAGCTATTGCCGATCGATACGGATATAAAAAGATATTGTTTGCAGCATTCATTATTTATGCTATTGGCTTTTTAGTTATGCCATATTGTAAATCATTTACATCATTTTTCTCTGTATTCCTTTTTGTCGCCATTGGTGGTGCATTATTTAAGCCAGTAATTACAGCAACAATCTCAAAAACAACCGACGATACAACTTCATCTATAGGATTTGGAATATACTATATGATGGTTAATGTAGGAGCATTTATAGGACCTCTTGTGGCATTGCATTTCAGTAAAATATCTTATACAAGCGTATTTTATTTAAGTGCAATATTTATATTAGTGAATATTCCTTTTTTATTTTTCTACAAAGAACCAGAAAGAGAATCATCTGAACTTAGTTTTCTAAAATCACTAAAAACAATTTTTAAAAATATAGGGATTGCATTAAGCGATTATAAATTCATTATTTTCCTTTTAATCGTTGCTGGATTTTGGTCGATGTATTACCAGTTATTTTACACTTTACCTGTATTTATTGATCAGTGGGTTGACACACATACTTTGTATAATTTTGTTGAAAAAGTATGGCCATGGCTAATTGAAAAAATTGGTTCTCCTGATGGAACAATTAAAGCGGAGTATATTACTAATATTGATGCCCTGTACATTATTATATTCCAGGTGGTTGTTTCAACAATCATTATGAAATGGAAACCTCTAACTTCAATGATGACAGGTTTTTTTGTTTGCTCTGTTGGAATGTCATTAACACTTTTTACAAACAATCCGTTTTTCATATTATTCTCAATTTTTATTTTTGGTGTAGGCGAAATGGCAGGATCGCCAAAGATTACAGAATATATTGGGAAAATTGCTCCAAAAGATAAAATTGCTCTTTACATGGGTTGTGCATTCCTTCCGGTAACTGTAGGAAGTTCAATTGCTGGTTATATTTCAGGTGGAGTTTATGGAAAAATGGCCGATAAGCTAACTTTATTACAAAAAGACTTATCAATAAAAGGATTATCTATTCCTGAGATTTCTGATAATTTTACTCAAACCGATCTTTATAATAAAGCCGGTGAATTACTTAACATGACTCAAACAGAGCTTACCAATTATTTATGGACAACTTATAATCCAAGCAGAATTTGGGTGGTACTTTTAGGAATTGGAGCCGGAGCTTCATTTATGTTGTTTTTGTATGATCGATTATTAATTCGTAAAGCAAAATAGTTTGATAATTAAAAACTACTTTATCATATTAAATACTTAGTTTTTTTTATTTTTAGTAACTAACTATCATACAATTAACACTACCACTTTAAAAAAAATCTATTCTATTGTAATATTTTTAAAAAGCGTACTACTAATTGGTTAATAATTAACACTAAATTAAATTCACTATGAAACGAATTGCTTTTTTATTAGCCTTTTCATTTATTTGCTTATTTGCAAGTGCACAAAGTGCAGATGAAATTATTGAAACCTACTTTGAAAATACTGGAGGAAAAGAAGCCTGGAATAACATTACAAGTTTACAAATTAATGCAAGTATTAATTCTCAAATTGGAGAAATACCTTTCGTTATTTATAATGGCAAAGACGGATCATCCTTAGTTAAAATGACTTTGCAAGGAAATGAGATAATACAGTTAGCTTTTGATGGTGAAACAGCCTGGGGTATGAATATGATGTCGATGCAACCAGAAAAACAGGATAATGAAGCAACTGAAAACCTAAAACGCGCTATAAAGGATTTTCCTGATCCCTTCTTAAACTATAAAGAAAAAGATTTTTCTATTGAATTATTAGGTAAAGAATCGATTGAAGGAACAGAATGTTTTAAATTAATGCTTTCAAAAACTCCAATATTAATAGAAGGTGAAGAAATTGAAAACATTTCGTACTACTATTTCGATACTGAAAATTACGTTCCAATTCTTGTTGAAGCTGAAATAAAACTGGGTCCTGCAAAAGGGAATGTTTCCCAAACATTTTATAGTGATTATCAAGAAGTAGATGGTATGTATTTTTCTTTTTCATTCACACAAGGTATAAAAGGTCAACCAGGACAAACAATTACTATTAAATCAATAGATATAAATCCTGAAATTGATAAATCAACCTTAGCTTTTCCTGAAAGTTAATACCTGACTTAAAAATACAATTATGAGATTGATAAAAATTTTGTCGATATTAATAGCTATATCTATAAATATTCAAGCACTTGCACAAGAAAACATTAAGCTAACAAGCGATCAATTATTTGGTACAATGAGAGCCAGACATATTGGTCCTGCTGTTATGAGTGGGCGAATTACTGATTTAGCTGGACATCCTACAAATTCAAAAATCATTTATGCTGGAACTGGTGGCGGTGGAGTTTGGAAATCAATGGATGGTGGTGTAATCTTTAATTCAATTTTTGATAATTACAATCAGTCCATTGGAACAATAGCTATAGATCCTTCAGATCCCGATCATATACTATGGGTTGGAACAGGAGAAACCTGGACAAGAAACAGTATATCTCCCGGTGATGGACTTTATAAATCGATTGATGGTGGAACCAACTGGGAAAAGGTTGGATTTGAAAAATCTGATCATATAAGCAGTATTCAAATAAATCCAAACAACTCTAACGAGGTATATGTTGGAGTACTTGGACCGCTTTGGGGAGATGGTAATGAAAGAGGAGTATATAAAACATTGGATGGTGGTATAACATGGGAACAAGTTCTTGCAGGAAATTTATCAACCGGATGCTCCGATTTAGTTATGGATCCTAACAATTCTAATACGCTATACGCTGCATTTTGGGAATTCCGAAGAACTGCTTATTCTTTTAATTCAGGTGGATTAAATAGCGCGCTATATAAATCAATAGATGGTGGAAAAAACTGGAAAAAAATTCATAATGGATTTCCAGATGGAGTCCTAGGTCGATTTGCAATAGCTGTTACTAAAACAAATTCAAATATTATTTATGCAGTAGTTGAATCAGAAGATAAAAGTAAAACTGGATTATATCGTTCTGATGATGCTGGAGAATCATGGTTTCACTTAAATAAAGATTTTGAAATTGCTGTACGTCCTTTCTATTTTTCACGAATAGTAATTGATCCTCGCGACGAAAATGTTGTCTTAAAATGTGGATTCATGGGCACAATAAGTCGCGATGGAGGAAAAACTTTTAAAAACATAGGCCCACAACACCATGATATACATGACATTTTATTTGACATAAATAACTCTGATATAATTTACACCGGAACAGACGGTGGTATATATCGTTCATACAATGGTGCTACTACTTTTGATATGGTAGATAATATCCCCGTATCTCAATTTTATCATGTTAGTATTGATAACGAAGAACCTTATAATGTTTATGGTGGATTACAAGATAATGGTTCGTGGTATGGTCCATCAGAAAGTCCTGGTGGAATTGAAGCTCGCGATTGGCATCCAATTGGCGGTGGCGATGGATTCAGAGCTTTTCGACATCCAATTAAAAACATCATTTATTCAGAAATGTATAATGGTGAAGCTATTCATAGATATGATCTTGATAAGAATATTATTAATCGAATTGAACCATTTCAAGCAGAAGGAGACCCAAAGTTTCGTTATAATTGGAATACTGCTCTTCAATTAAGTCCTAATAATCCTGACAGAGTTTATGTTGGCAACCAGTTTTTATTTAAATCGGATGACATGGGCGATACCTGGGAAAAAATTTCTCCTGATTTATCAACCAATGATCCAAAAAGACAGAACCAGTTAAATTCAGGCGGAATATCAATGGATAATTCTGGTGCTGAAATGAATACAACTATTTATTGTATTGCAGAATCTCTTCTTGATGAAAATGTTATTTGGGTGGGAACAGACGATGGAAATGTTCAAATAACTCTGGATGGTGGTACAAACTGGACTAATGTAGTTTCTAATATTCCTGATTTACCAGCAAATACTTGGTGTAATCATATCGAAGCAAGCACCTTTAATAAAGGTACAGCATATGCTGTTTTTGACGGACATTACTCAAACGATAAAATACCTTACGTTTATAAAACGACTGATTTTGGCGCAACTTGGAAATCAATTGCAACTAAAGAGATTGAAACCTTTACAAGGAATCTTAAAGAGGATTATGTAAACGAAAACATCTTATATCTTGGAACAGAAATGGGGCTTTATATTACCATTGATGGTGGTAAAAGTTGGATTAAGTTCACTAACAACATGCCTTCAGTTCCAGTTCATTATATTGCTTTACATCCTAAAAAACACGATTTGGTTTTGGCAACACATGGTAGAGGTATTATAATAATTGATGATATAAGTCCATTACGTCAAATAAATCAAGAAATTCTGCAAAAGAACGTGCACTTCTTCGAAACTAAACCTACTGTTATTTGGGAACAAGGTTCTTTTGGAGGCAACAGCACATTTACGCAATTTGTTGGAAACAATCCAAGTCGTGATGCGAAAATTATATATTATTTAAAGAAGCGTCATACGTTTGGAAAAATGACTATTGAAATATTTAATAGTCAAGGAGAATTAGTCGGTAATGTTGATCCAGATAAAAAGAAAGGTATAAACATTGCAAATTGGGATTACATTATGAAATCTCCAGTCGTTCCCAAAGGAAAAACATATAGTAAAGGCGCATTCTCAACATTACAACTTCCATCTGGGGACTACAAAGTAGTAATGAAAAAGGGAAAAGAAACATATGAATCGAGCATAAAACTTATTTACGATCCAAATTCTCCAATTTCCATAGAAGATCGCAAATTAAAATTCGACTTAAGTAAAAAACTTTACGACCTTACACAAGACTTAGCATATTTAGTTTACGAAATTGATGCTACATTAGAATATGTTGAAAATATTGACTTTGGACCCGATAAAACCTCAAAATTTGCTAATGTACTTATTAACGATTTGAATAAACTCAAGAAATCATTAGTAATTACAACAGGAGATAATTATGTACAAGCTGCTGATCCAGAGTTACGAGAGCTTATCGGTAATCTATACAGTGTAGTGGTAAGTAATAAAGCAAAGCCTTCAAACACTCATTTAAGCAATTTTAGAATGCATAAAAAGGAATTCGTTGCAGCTAAAGAAGAACTTTCAACAATAAAGAAAAAGCAATTAACCAAAATTGATAAATATGTTAATAGTAATGCCTTATCTCCTATTGTACTAATGAGTTTTGAAGAGTTTTTAATGCAATAATTCAATTTTATGTGTTTGTTTAAAAATCCTGCCAAGGCAGGATTTTTTGTTTTTACATAAAATCAATATCTCTTTTATTATCAATCTTTTCAAGCTTCAACACATTCCTCTATTTCCCTAACAGGCTTTCCAATAACACCAATTGTTCTTCCAATTTCTTTTTGTTTTCGGAATTTTGTTCAAGACTAATGGTTAAATTCAAGTCATCTATCCCTTCTGTTCTTTCCAGATATACAATAAGTTCTGCAGCTTTAAGCCTTATTTCAAAATTTTTATTACGAAGCATTGGAATAAGATCATGTCTGATTACAGGACGTGCTTTCATATCAACTAGTTCCTGCATGGCCTTAATTTTTTCATCTTTCGACTTGAACAAATCGAGATATAATTTATATCTTTTTTCCAACAGTTCTTCAGTAAACAATACTTCTTTGGTATGTAATTCAGGCCTTACAACCTTGTCGCTATAAGAAATTAATTCCTTATCAGCTACATATCGTACTAAGCGTGGTACAATCCATCTCATACCTGGAGTAGACTCAGGATGGCCAACAATTGAAGCCGTTTTTCCTTTTTCGACGTTAGTAATTATTATAAAAGGGCGATTTACTGTCATACCAGCTGGTGCGCCTTCCACTGTATGAACATCACTTAGCATAGTAGCTAACTCAATGTATTTGTATTTTGATTCTTTAGCAGGAATTAAAACTGGGCCCTCGTAGTATTGAGAAAAACTCACTTCACTATCTTTGAGCTCAGGAAATATCTTTTTTCCTTCTTCGGTTAATGAAAATTTAACTAAACCATGTCCTCTATTATCATGTTCAATATCAATTGCTTCAGCTCCACTAAGTGCCAACCCTGGATAATCAGGAGTTTCGGTAAGTGCATATGCCCCTGCGCAAATTCCAATAGCTCCTTTACCTTTTGTTTTTATCAGGCTGTTAATTTTTTGTTGCCCTTGTTCACCCAAGTTTCCAGTCTGAAAACGGCCACTACCACCAGGAAATAAAAACACGTCGATATCATCAGCAGCACCTGATAAGATATCAATAACCGATATCACTCTTGGTGAAATATCTTTATCTATTTTTAGGGCTTCAACAGCATCGGTTATGTTAATTGGACTTGCCCCATTCTGGCCAAAAACTCCAACCTTAATAGTTGTTTCATTTTCTTCCACTTTTGTTTCCTGACAAGCATTAAAAACAAATAGTATAGCAAAGAAAAAGTATTGTATGTACTGTATGTTTTTCATTGTCTTAAATATTTCTAATATAACCTTCTTTAAGAAGTATTAAACATATTTAAAAATAGAATATTTATAATTAAAACTCAATATTTAAGAAGTTTGTTTTGATTACAGTTTATTTTAACTGATTTTTTTGTTGTGCATTACAGATTTAATAAAGAAGTAGAAATAAATATTTTATTTCAAAAAATTTCAATTATCAGCCTTTTCTAATTTCTTCTTAAACCAACTTTTAGGATTTAAATATGATTTATATTTTGTAAAAAGCTCTTTGCCTACTAAAAGTCCTCCTGTCCAAAAAGACACTTCCATAGCAACTAAGGCAGCTGATGAAAGGAATATCTTTGTTTTCCCTTCAAAATTCATAAAAGGAAAAATTAACATAAGTCCAAAAAAAACTCCAGATAATAAAATGAGACCTATTCCCAATTTAATTTTCCAATTCATTTTTTTCATTTAAAGACCAATTTGTACATCATGTTTAACCATTAAAAATTAAAAAAGTTTAATATAATAAAAAAAGAGCCTTAATCTGCTAAAACTCTTCTTATTCATTTTTATCTAGCCTACTCTTTTTTTAAACCATTTTTTTGGATTTAAATACGATTTGTACTTCACAAAAAGCCTTTCTCCAATTAAAAATATTCCCAACCATAATGTTATTTTCTGGGAAATTAATGTTATAGTGTAAAGTTTAACTTTTGTCGTATTATCAATTTTGAATAAATGTATTACAAATAAAAATGAGAATAATAAAAGAGCAAGTATAATTAGAGCTATTCCCAGCTTAAGTTGCCAATTAAACTTTTTCATTTTAGTAAAAATCAGTGTTTACTTCAAATTTAACCTATTTAAACTACAAAAGTCAAGTGTAAATGGTTTAAGCAGGTCTAATATTTACTTTATCGCATCAACAGTATATTTTTCACACATTCGCCATACTTTTGAAGTAAGATATGCATTTTTTACAATCATTAAAGTATCTTTCTTATCAATCTGTAGCTCATTAAGGGTGATTGGTGCACCAATTTTTTTACGAATTGTTATTTTAAACACTTCTTTTCTATATCCTCTTAATTCTATGCAAGAAAAAAGTAGCGTTTTAAACGCTACTTTTTAAGAAGATACAAAATTTACTTTCAGATATTTTATTAATCCTTTGAAAATTCGTGATTCTTTTTGTTGACAACCGGCAATTTCTCATGCGGATCTATTATAATTTTCTTAATTTCTTGTTTTGTTAGTATACTCAGTTTTGTTGATGAATCTTTTCCATTTATGGTCTTGATTATCATTTCACCATTTTCGAATTGAAATCCAATTTCAACATTTGATGCAATAGCATTACCGGTTTTTAGAATGGTACATTCTGTTTGTATTGAATCAGATTGTTGGACCAATTTTGCATCAGTAACTTGATATCCCAAAGAATCATTGGTATAATACCATTGATCAAAGAACCAATCCAAATCCTGGTTTGATTTTTCTTCACAAGCTTTTTTAAACATATCTAAAGTAACATTAATACCTTGATAGTTATTTAAAATATGTACAAACACCTTGTTAAAATTATTCTCACCAATTTCATCCTCAAGTAAATCTAATACAGCAAATGATTTTCCATGCTTAATTACATTATTCCAATCAAAATTCTGTTTGTTCAGTGTATCAACAGTTTGCATTATGGTTGTATTGTATCCTTGTCTTACACCCCAGCGATAATAATACATAAAGTGATTATATTTTTTAGCAACATTATACTTCCTTGCATATAATCTATCTGTATAAATACCCATAGATATTCCTAACCACTGAGGATAATCTAAAGGTTCGAGTATATAATTAAATCCCCAGTACTGATGACCTATTTCGTGTGCTGTAATCCATTCGGCATGTGTTTCTGCGCCATCTCCTTTTTGATCAATACCTCTATGTACTCCAACTACATTAGGACAAATTGGCCAACCTCCATATGGTTTTGGATATCCCGGAACTATGGTTAATGTTTTCCCTGGGTAAAATCCAATAGTATCCTTGTAAAATCTAATTACATTATCGGCATACTCTAGCAATCGGTTACCCCAAAGACTATCTTCATTAAAATAGAATGATCTTATCAGGATATCATTTATGGTAATTAACTCTTTAACAACTATATCTTCAAATAAAACAACTCCGTAATATGGAATCTGATTTACTTTTGTAGTTAGATGTTTATTGCCATTAATTATTTCTTCCTTAACAATAATTCCGGATGTTGCAACCTTGTAATCAGCAGGTACAACAATAGTTACATGATAGTTTTCCGAGTTTTGATAATATGGATTAAACTGTCCATTTTCAAAATACTGCAGATCAGGAATGTGTTCTGAAAAAAACAACGATGTCTTATTATCTCTCAGGTTTTCCTCATTAATGGTATTGAAATCAAGTTCGATACGTACCTTTTGACCTGGTTTAATAGCTTTAACAGGATTTATAATAAATCCTTCAAATTTATGAGTGTCTTTAGTTACATATTGAAACTCGCATTTCTGATCATTAAGTTTTACACTCTGTAGTTGCGAATTTGTAGAATCAATTAGAAAGTGGAATGGGATTTCTGAAATAGATGTTTCTGAGTTATTTACCCAATCTACATTCATTAAACAGTTAAAACGATTCAACGACGAATCAAACTCCATTTCAATGTTATAGTTTGTTTCTAGAGGTTCATTCTTACTACAACTTGTACTAAAAAGTCCATATAGGATTAGTACTAAAATAAAAGATATTTTACGTTTAATTTTCATAATTTAGAATTGTTGGTTTTCATTTTAACAGACGTATTTGGTTAAAAAATGATGCATCCGTTTAATTTTACATATGCCTGTACAATATGAGTAATAAGGATTTCAGCCATGTTTGTTGCAAGTTATAAACCTATTTTATAAGATAAATTATAATTGAAGTTTGAATAATGAACATAAAATTACGAATAATGAAGTTTTTCTAATAAAGCACGGATAATATATCCGCGCTAGTTAGTAAATTAAAAGTAATTAATTATTTTCGTCTTCTTTTAAAAAATTTACTTTACCGTCAATTAATCTAAAACCATTATTTTCTTTAATTAAATTTACAGTACTATCACCAGAAATAATAAATTCAGAACACGTTTCTTTAATTTTAAATTCTGCAACCATATTATCATATTCATAATAAGTAATTTCAATTGGTTGTTTAATTACTCCATTTTCAACTTTAAAATTAGAAATTAACTTGCCAGATCGAATGGTAGTATTCATAATTGGGTGATTAATAATGTCTTTATAAAAAATATCCAACGGTACTTTAACATTAGAGTCAATTTTGACATTTCTAAAACAAAAGCAAGGATAATTTTCTCCCTTTATTTTGCCATTTACTATTACCTTTATGAAATTATCTGTACTCCCTTTTTTAAATTCAATGCTACCATCTAAAACCAATGGTGAAATAGAATTAATTTCGAAGAGTAAATCTCTTTTAAAAGAAGGAAAAATATTTTCAAGCTTATTTTTAGCTGAATCTAAAAATGCACTTTCAGGGTAATCTTCAATAAATTTTTGAAATATTTGAATACTATTAACTGTAGCTGCTTTTTCAAACCTTATTTTATCAATTTTAAAATAAGCAGAATCAACAAATGAACTGTTTGGAAATTGATTAACAAAATTTTCATAAGCAGATATTGAATTAATAGACTTTGCCTTCTGCCATTCTTTTTTGTCAGGATTACAACCTATAAAAATCATAATCATTAGAAAGGAAAAAGGAATAAATACTTTTTTCATAATAGTGTGATATTAAGTTAATTAATCGAGTTGCTTTTTAAAATTTCTCCGCATTTTGGACAAGTTTTACTTTTACGTTCTTTCCTTGATAATGTATCCTTACATTTAGGACACAATGCTGGAATTGAAAGTATTACAATAATTCCAATTATCCATGTTAATGTACCTAATCCATTAAATAATGCAGCCAGTGAATCATCTTTTATTGATGTATACAGAAGATAAAACAAATCAACAATTAAGATGAATGAAATTCCCCACAACCAAAAATTTCTGTTTTTCCTGTATGCAATAAATCCTATTAAGGACCCGAAAATCAGTCCGATTACCATAAAAATTAATAAATCTGATTTCATATTTACTCCTCCTTATTTTTTAATAATGAACATATAATTTATACTTATTTAATTATGATTGTTCAGGTTGTTAATATCATTTTTCATCATCAACAATTCCAATAACCTTCCAACTATTCAGTTCTTTGTCAAATTTAACTTTCAGTATTTGCCCACCTCTGATCTTGTTGATAAATGATGTATCACAAACTGCTTCTAGCTCTTCACCATTAGATTTCTCAAGTATTAATGTCCCGTTATAATACATGTTTTCAATTTTTCCATCAACAGCATCATTTAAACTAAAGCTGGTACTAATCCTTACTAATTTTCCTTTGTCCTTTTTAGCGCATCCAGTCAATAACAAACCGAATGCCAGGCAAAAAACTATTGTTCTAAGTTTTGTTTTCATAATATTATGCATTTAAGTTAATATCTTCAGTTTTAATTATTTTCACATAGTTTACAACCGTTATATAGTTTAGTATCAGAATATTTAGAAATTATCATATAAGCTATATGAGTTTGACAGGTTTCTTTAAATAATACAAACCAAGTCCTATTAAGTAACTTGTTGCAATGGTCAATGCAACAACCAAAAGAACAATGGCTATTATGGTACTAAGCTTAATAAACAACATTATTATCCCAACAATGCTTAAAATAGCTCCGAACCAATATCCCATGCCATTATTTGCAAGTATTCCAAATAATAAACTGCCTATACCAAAAAGTAAAACTGCTGCTTCTGTTTTTATGCTAATACCAGCAGGTATATCTGAATTAATCAGATAAAAAGTAGCCATAATAATTCCTGCAATAATGCCTAATATCAGGCTTGTTTTCCTGTATTTTTTTATTGGTTCATACAGATACTTAATTTTCTTCTCTTCTTTGGCCAGAAAATCTTTTACTGTTTTAAATGATCCGATATGGTTTCTTTTGCATAAATGAGTTGACTTAATCTCTCCATTAATGAGTTTTCCTTTAATTATATTGATTTTATCCGATGTGAAAAACAGGTTTTCATTCTCATCATAAAACTCCCAAATTTGATTAAGATCTTTCTCAATTCTTCTGTTAATAATAATTTTCTCTAGAAGTTCGAACGAATCTTTAAAAGTGATTTTTGATGCATGTTCTATTAGGTTGTTAAATGCAATTTTCTTTTCTTTTTCATCTTTTTCGTTAATCCATTTATTCACTAAAACCGGGTTGATGTGAATCTCTTCTACCTTGAAAAAAGTCTTTTCTTCAAAATTTGAAAAATCTATTTCCGGTAAATTAATTGTAATAATTTCTTTTAGGAATTCACCATATATTTTAGTTACTCGTAGGTTAACATTTAAATTTAATACTCTTTCATCATTAACAATAATGTAATTTTCTGATCCTTCACTTACATAGTCAATTGTATTTACCTCATTTAATTTTATAATTTGAGCATCTTTGTCAGTATTTTTAAAAATAATATGCTTATTTGTTATAATTAGTGCCTCTAACAAAAGATCAACTTCATTCTGATATAAACTTATAAAATACTCCGACTTAGGTATTTCTTTTATTGTATTCAGAACTAGTTCTATTTCAGTGTATTTGAAATGAGGTGAAAATGAAAAGCGCTCGATGTCTTTTAACTGTTTATAACATTTATCTATAATAAGATTAACATCTTTAGTTGTTGTCTGAGTTATACTTTGTGTATTCAATGATTTCAGGTTTTTAGAATTAATTTGAATTAAATTGTGTACTTGTGGTTTGTATGTTTCAGATTCTACAAAAAATAATCACCAATACAAAAAGTTTTATAATTCTCATATGTTATTAGTTTTGGTTAATAATATCATAGTAACAGTCAAAAAAACAAATCAGATTCTTCATTGACATAGACTTTAAATTAGAGCAAGTTAAATTACTACTTGACTAAGTTATATTAATTGAATAACTAAAGAGCATAATTAAGGTTATAAAAAAGTTATAATCCTTCAGAATTATTAAATTGGCTTTTATAGATTAGAATCTTTTTTTATGACAAAATTTATCGTTTCTAGTCTGCATTTTGTGCCCAGTTTCTTATATATCTTATTCACATGTAGTTTTACAGTTCCTATTTCAATGTGTAACTCATTTGATATTTCCTGGTTTGTTTTT
The DNA here is from genome assembly GCA_042584405.1 of Bacteroidota bacterium. Classification (GTDB taxonomy): domain Bacteria; phylum Bacteroidota; class Bacteroidia; order Bacteroidales; family UBA12077; genus UBA12077. Next base: position 63,713 of record JBHOSR010000002.1, on the reverse strand, counting down.
CCCTCAATTATTAAATTAAAAACCTCTCTTTCTCTAATGGATAGCAATTCGTATTTTAATTCAAATTCCTTTTTTAATTTCTCACCGTTTTCTCTGTATTGATTAATTATATCAATAGTATTTTGCTTCTCCTTTATATAAAATTTTTTCCAGGAATAAGTAATATAAATAATTACAATTGACATGGAAATGAATCCCTTTATCATAAATTTAATCTTCATTTCCTGGTTGGGATATTGTTTTACCCACTCGGGATGACTTATTTCTATCAAGCAAAGTGTTATTACACTAACAACATACAAGGATACTAAAACTCTTCTAAAGCTACCATCTGTAAAAAAAATAATGTAGCATAAATAAGCGGCATAATAAAATGGCAAACTTGAGATTATACCGCCTGCCATAAACCAGGAAATGCTCAGGCTGCTTAAAATTGAAATATTAAAAACAAATAATGGGATATAATATTTGCCCTTTATTCTTGAAAAGTAATAAGCAAATAGCAAAATAAAAACCATTGATAAGTTAGTCGCTTTAAGCTCAGTTCTGACATCTAATTCAGGAGTATAATTTAATATAAATGAGATAAGGTATATAAATGCTGTTATTAGAATAGTACCATTTAATACTTGATGCTCAGCTTTAAATTCAGAGTCATTACCTACTAAAAGGCTAATATTAGATACATTATCTTTCATTTATGAACTGCAATTGAAAATTTCTATTTCACTAACTTTCTTTATATGAGTAACTAGTTGTTATAACAAATATATCTAAAATATAATTATAATATATGTGTAATGTTAAACACGATCTTTAATATCAATATAAATAAGTTTTAATAGTTCATTGTAGACTTTGTATAAATAAGTTAAATGCTAAAACTCTGATAAAACTTATTGGCATTGAAGCCGCTAAAGTACTTTATTTTAGATTTTCTAACGAAGCTGAAAGCCCGCCTTGCCGGCAGGCAGGCTGCAAAAAGTGGGGTACTTATCTTTATGATCGTGTATACTTTTCAATTTATTTTAAAGATAACAAAATTTTGATTTAATACTGTACTTTGATACTCAAACACTAAGGAAGTTGTTTATGCAAAAGTTTAAGATTGAAATATCAATTGAATAAAGCACCGATAAGATATCCGCGCTTACTGGGCTAGCTGGGATAAAAAAACCCTGACAGTATCGTCAGGGTTGTGGTACCACCTGGAATCGAACCAGGGACACACGGATTTTCAGTCCGTTGCTCTACCAACTGAGCTATGGTACCTTTTTGCTCGTTGGCGGTGCAAATATAACTGAAAAAATCCTTTTACAAAATATTTTTTCTCAATTTTTAAAAAATCTTATTTCTACTAAAACTTTAAGCTTTTTAGCGTTTTGATTGTTAGTTTTTTATAATTTTGCAGCAGATACAATTATTGAGATGGATTACGAGAGTTATACACTGGAGAACGGAATAAGAATCATTCATTTACCTTTAAAATCGGCTGTTGGGCATTGTGGGTTAATCATTAATGCTGGTTCGCGTGATGAAGAAGAGCATGAGCATGGCATGGCACATTTTATTGAGCACGCTATTTTTAAAGGAACCAAAAAACGTAAAGCTTATCATATTTTAAGTCGCCTGGATGATGTTGGTGGCGAAATAAATGCTTACACCACTAAAGAAGAAACTACTATTCATACTTCATTTCTTAAAAATGACTATGAACGCGCCATGGAGCTTATTTCGGATATTACATTTAATTCGATCTTTCCTGGTAAAGAAATTACTCGCGAAAAGGAAGTAATTATTGAAGAAATTAACTCTTATAAAGATGATCCTGCTGAACTTATTTTTGATGATTTTGAAGAACTGATTTTTAAAAATCAGCCATTAGGTAAAAACATATTAGGCAATCCGAAAGATTTACGTCGATTTACTAAAAAAGATATTGAATCGTTTATTTCAAAAAATTATCATACTGATGAAATGGTCCTTTGCTCTGTAGGTGATATATCTTTTACAAAGTTTAAAAAGTTTTCAGACAAGTATTTCGGTCAGATTAAGTCTAATCCAAGAATTAAAGTCAGAACACGAATTGAGAACTATATACCTGAGATAAAAACTATTAAAAAGAAAACGCACCAAACGCATTGCATTATTGGTAACGTTGCTTACAATTCTCATGACGATCGAAAAGTTGCTATGACATTGCTTGATAATATGCTTGGTGGCCCAGGTCTAAATTCTCGTTTAAGCTTATTACTGCGCGAAAAACATGGTTATGCTTATCATGTAGAATCAAATTATTCTCCATATTCTGATATTGGAGTATTTTCAATTTACTTTGGAACTGACAAAGAAAACTTCGATAAGTGTGTAAAGCTTATTAAAAAAGAATTTGAATCATTAAGAACCAAAAAACTAGGGATTGTTCAGCTAAAAAAAGCTAAACGACAGTTGTTTGGGCAAATTGCTATTAGTTCAGAAAACAATGCTAATATGATGCTTGCTATGGGAAAAAGCTTTATGCTTTTTAATAAAGTTGATGATTTAGAGCGAATAAAAGAAAAAATTGAAGACATATCAGTTGAAGACATTCAGGAAATAGCATATGAAGTTTTGGATTTTGATAAAATGTCGATGTTGGTTTATCAATAAATATTAATGTCATTCCGGCCGTAGAGCCGGAATCTATAATCCGTATAACAAGATTCCCGCCTACGCGGGAATGACAACAAACAAAACATGTCCGATTTTTTTTTCAATATTGAAGAGTATATTTTAGATCATTCTGATAAAGAAGATCCTGTTCTGGCTGAATTAAACCGTGAAACGAATCTAAATATTCTTCGCCCTCGCATGCTTTCGGGTCATTTGCAAGGGAAAATTCTTGAGATGATTAGTAAAATGATCAATCCAGAGAAAATACTTGAACTGGGAACTTACACAGGATATTCTACAATTTGCTTAGCTAAAGGATTAAAAGCAAATGGCATTCTCCATTCTATTGAGATAAATGATGAATTGGAAGATATTATTTTAAAATATCTGCAAAAAGCAAATCTACAAGAAAAGGTAAAACTTTATTTTGGTGATGCCAGGAAAATTATACCTGAAATTAACGAACAGTTTGATTTAGTATTTATCGATGCTAATAAGAGGGAATATATAGACTATTATAGAATTGTTTTCGATTATGTTAAATCCGGTGGTTTTATTTTAGCCGACAACGTATTATGGAGTGGTAAAGTTCTAGAATTAGAATCACCAGATGATGAATACACCAAAGGAATTTTCGAATTTAATGAATTGGTGAGAAACGACGATCGGGTTGAAAAAGTAATTTTGCCTTTAAGGGATGGATTGACATTGATTCGGAAGAAATAGTCTCTTTTTGTTATTCCTGACAAGTGAAACAAAGATCAGGAATCTCTTTTACGATATTTTGGATTCCGACACTTCAGCTGGAATGACTGATTATTTGAATTATTCTTCCTTCATTTTATCCTCGTTTACAATACTAAATCCAAATGATTTTATTACACGCATGTCGGGAGGAATAGAAAATATCCAGTCAATTATTTTTTTGTACTCAACATCATTAGTATATGGAATGTCTTCTTTCATAAGCACCACAACCATTCTATGAATTTCTGATTTTTTATCAGTATACAATTCATATTCTGTAAACTCAGAGGGAAAGTTATATTGGCTATTGGCTTTTAATAGATATGAATCTTCTTCATCATTTGGGAAAAGTTGAAAAGCATCAGTTTCACCAAAAATAAAAATTTTTAAATAAGCATCTTTAGAAGGCTTTACCTTAAAAAGTAAGTCCTCTTCATTTTGATAAAACATGCCAACACCATCAATCCACGCATCAAAAGCAATATCTTTTTCGGTTAAGTATTTTACAACCGTACAATTAATTACAACCTCTACTTGTAACCTGTCCGATTGATCAAAAGACTTTTTAGTGTCTAAGACTTCTATATTTTTTACCGAACCGCGAATATCAGAAAGAATATCAGAAGTAAATAATTCTTCGTATTTTTCATCATCCTCAGTTTGAAAAAAATCGCTAAACGAAGCGATGTTTTCTGCAACTCCAGCTTGCTTCAAGGCCTCTACTTTTGCCTCATTAATTGCACGTTGTGTTATCTGGTCTATGGTTTCAATATCGCTGCCTATTGCAATGCCTTGCACCTCATTTATTTCTATTTCCTTAACTTTTTTTTGGGCAATCGCAAACGGTTTCGATACAATTAAGAATAATAATATAACTCCAAGTAAATAAATCCTTTTCATATTTTAGATATTTTTATAATTTTAATGAGAAATTAATATCTAAAATATATTCAAATATACTGCCAAAAATAATTGGAGCGAAAGTTTGTGAATCTAGTTATCAATTTATTATTTTACTTTATCTTAAATAATTAAATATTATGCAAAAATTAGCTATTGGTATTGATATTGGTGGGACAAATATATCCTATGGAGTTGTAACAGAAAACGGAGTAGTTAAATTAAAGGAGTCATTTCCCATAAAAGAATTTATAGAAGTTAATGATTTTGTCGACTATCTGTCGGAAAGGATAAATCATTCCTTAGCAGGTTTAAGTGCGGATTTTCAACTTATGGGAGTTGGAATTGGAGCGCCTAATGGCAATTATTACAATGGAACCATCGAGCATGCCCCAAATCTTAACTGGAAAGGGATTGTCCCCTTAGCAGAAATACTACAGAAAAAAATAGATTTACCTGTTAAATTAACTAACGATGCCAATGCTGCTGCCATGGGTGAAATGATATATGGGAATGCAAAAGACCTTAAAGATTTTCTGATGGTCACATTAGGAACTGGTTTAGGTAGTGGATTTGTGTCCAATGGTAAAATGATATTAGGACACGATGGTTTTGCAGGTGAGTTGGGTCATGCCATTTTTGATCCTAACGGACGTTTATGTAATTGTGGTCGTAAAGGCTGTTTGGAAACTTATGCTTCAGCATCTGGGATTGTTAGAACCGTGAAAGAATTACTTGCTGAATTGGATGAACCGAGCATGATGCGAAAAGTGCCTTTCGAAGATATTTCGAGTGAAATGATTTACAAAGCTGCTTTAGAAAGAGACCCAATTGCTAAAAAAGCTTTTGATTATACAGGTTATGTACTAGGGATTATGTTAGCAAATGCAGTTTCAATTACAAGTCCTGAAGTAATATTTCTTTTTGGGGGATTAGCAAATGCAGGTGATTTAATTTTTAAACCCGTAAAGAAATATATGAATGAATATTTATTAAATATCTACAAAAATAAAATAGAACTAAAACCTTCGGCTTTATCTGAAAACGATGCAGCCATTTTAGGTGCTGCTGCATTGGTTTGGCATGAAAAGGATATTACTTTTTAATTCTTTCTTTTACTGTCTGTATACAATGGCATTAATGCTCATGCCTGCTCCTACCGAAGCAAAAATAAGTATATCACCCTCATTGATTTTATGATTTTTGAGTTTACCCTTTAAAATCATATCGTAAAGTGTAGGAACTGTTGCCACTGAACTGTTGCCCAATTCGTGAATATTCATAGGCATAACTTCTTCAATCTCAGCAGAAATACCATATTGCTTAAAGAAACGTTGTACAATGGCTTCATCCATTTTTTCATTGGCCTGGTGAAGCAATACCTTTTTTACATCTTCAATAGGCAATCCAGATTTGTCCATTGCTAACTTAATAGCTTTGGGCACTTGAGAAATAGAATATTCGTATATTTTACGTCCATGCATTTTAATGTAACGCACATTTGGATCACTATTAGGTTTGTTCGACTTACCCAGATAAAGATAAAATGCCTCGTCTTTAGTGTGAGTTACGGTTGCTGATGAAAGTACTCCTGATTTCTCGTTTGAGCTAAGCCCTTCGACTATGGCTGCACCTGCACCATCGGAAAAGATCATAGTGTCTCTATCGTACAAATCAACTACTCTTGAAAGAGTTTCTGCTCCTATTACCAGGCAACGATTAGCTAAACCTGTTTTTATAAATGAATCAGCCTGTATAATTCCTTGCACCCAACCTGGGCAACCAAAAATGAGGTCATAAGCTACACAACCAGGATTTTCGATTCCCAGTTTACTTTTAACACGTGCTGAAATGCTGGGTAAAAAGTCAGTTTGAATTGTTCCTTTAATGATATCACCAAAATTTGTGGCAACTATAATATGATCGATAGTTTCCTTGTCGATATTGGCTGAAGCGATTGCATTTTCAGCTGCAAATGTGGCAATTTCCGATGCCATTTGATCTTGTCTAACCCAACGTCTCTCCGAAATTCCGGTTATATCTTTGAATTTGCCTACTATTTCTTCACCCGTTCCTTCAATTAATGTTTGATCCTTTTCAAAAAAAGTACTCTTGAAATAATCTTGATTTTCAATTCTTTGTTCAGGGATATAACAACCTGTTCCAGTAATTACTGTATTTAAATATTTCATAAATTAGTATAAAAATTGTTGAGGCAAAGTATTTATATTTTTTATTTTACGAAAAACCATAATTCTTTAAAATTACGATCTCCAAAAAAATAATCCAAATTTATTAAGGGCATGTTTTAAACAGTCTAGATGTAATTTTATTATAAACACATCTACCGGTTTTATGTTCTAAAAATTTAGTTGTTAACGAAAAAGTACAATTAATCATCTTATTAAACTATTTTTAAGTTAAAAAGTCAAAAAGCGGTAACTTAAATTATAAAATTATGAAAAATCCGTCTGCTTTCTTATCAATTATTTTACTTTCTTTATTATTTTCGAGCTCAATAAACGCACAAGAAGAACCTCTTCAGAAAGGTTTAGATGCCATTACTAAAGAATCTGTTCAGGCTCAGTTAGAATTTCTTTCATCGGATTGGATGGAAGGACGAGGAACAGGAGAAAAGGGCGAATTTTTAGCTGCTGATTATTTAGCTAGCATGTTACAATTTATGGGTATTGAAGGTGCTGGAGATGAAGAATGGACAAGGCCTTCAAGGGAACAGCGCTGGAGTGGTATTAGATCTGAAAAATACACTTCCTACTTTCAAAATATTTATCTGACCAGATACCTGGAAAGTGCTACTCAGTTATCAATTCTTTTTGAAAATACATCAAAAGAGATTTCTTTTAATGAACAAACGGATTTTTCAGTATATGACTATCCCATGAATATTAAAATTACGTCTTCTTTAGTATTTGTTGGTTATGGCTTTGTAGATGAGGCCTCTGGTTACGACGATTTTAAAGGAATTGATGTTAAAGATAAAATAATTGTAAGGTTAAGCGGATATCCTGGTCATCTGGATACAACCTCAGTAGGGTATCAGAAATTCCATAAGGAAGAAAGGTATTTTGAATATTACATGCGTAGAGATAAAAATAAAACCGCACTAAAAAAAGGTGCTGCAGCTGTTATAGAAATCAGTAATGAAGACTATAGTAAATATTGGGCTAATAAAAATGAATTTGAGAAAATATCAGTTAATGAAAATCCAAGAAGTCCAATTTACGAGCATAACCTTGAATTACCAACAGACACGATTAAAGATGCGCTTTTGCAAATTTATCCCACAAAAAAACTAGTAAATAAACTATTGGAAAATCAGAATATTAACGTAGAATATATTGAGAAACAAATTGCAAGTAATTTAAAACCACAATCTAAAATTTTGAAAGGAACTAAAATAAATATTACATATAATGTTAAAACTGATATAATACAGGCCCGAAATGTACTTGGAGTAATTGAGGGTGAAAACAAGAATGATATTGTAATTATTGGTGGCCATTATGATCATTTGGGAGCAATAGATGGTTTTGTTTGGAATGGTGCAGACGATAATGCATCTGGTACCGTAGGAGTTTGGATGTTAGCAAAAGCATTTGCTACTTCTGGAATAAAACCGAAAAAAACAATTGTTTTTGCTGCATGGACGGGAGAAGAAATTGGATTATTTGGATCTGAATATTTTGCTGATCATCCGTATGGAGGTTCGATTGAAAATATTAAGTTTTATTTAAACTTCGATATGATAAGTAAAGATTCAGAAAAAGACACCTTAAAAAACCAAGCTAGGATGGTATATACATCAACATATACAGAACTAGAAGATATAACGGAAAAGAATATTGCTGATTACAATCTGAATTTAGATATAACATACAAGCCGTCTGAAAAACCACGTGGTGGTAGCGATCACGCTTCATTCGCGGCAAAAAATGTACCAGTTATGTACTTTATGGCGGGATTTCCAACAACTTTTCACACACCAAAAGATCAAACGTATGATGTAAATTGGGGTAAAATGGTTGATATTATAAAACTTAGTTATTTGAACTTGTGGGAAATTGTAAACGAAGAATAATTTTACAAATAATAATAAAATAAAAGCAGTAAATATTTTACTGCTTTTATTTTTCTACAATTATACAATTAATTAAAATCACATCGATTAATTTGCCAGAACACTCCCCTCTTACTATTACTAATTTGTTTTTGTATAGAGAATCCATTTGTATATCACCATCATTAGCTAAGGAACAACTGATTCCTGAAAAAGGATCGTCTGTACTTAAAATTAAGGTAAGGTGATTATCTAATGTATTTACCTCCTTGATTTTTCCTGATACTTCAACAATTTTATCAATATACTTAGCATTTGCCAATGATTCGTTATCCGAAAACTCTTGAAAAAACTGACTGACTGTAATTTCAATATCAGGATTAATAGAAACTAAATCTTTTACAGGTTTAATAATGTCTTGAACCATTAAACCAAATAAAATCAACACAATAAAAGCTGAAACGATTAATATTATTATTTTTCTTGATGTCATAAACAATCAGTTTTGATATAGAACGTAATTTATATTTACCTTCACTAATATTTGTTTAGCAACCCTGTGATCAAGCAATTTAGGAACTTTTATATTAAAATCAGATATGGCTAAATAAAACTCTGATTTTGCAGTAATAACCTTATCGCTAACTATAATTTCAGCATCAACTTCAATATTCTTTTTAATTTCACGAATAACTATTTCACCTTTTACTTTAACCTGATACGCCCCCTGGTTATTTAAATTAAAATTATCGATATTTTGTATTTCTCCTTTAAATTCAGCCTTAGGATATTTGTCTGACTCCATATAGCTTTCGTTAAAATGCTCCTTAGCCGTTGCTAATGTAAATTCGAAACTTTTAATTAATACTGCAAACTGCATTTTTCCTGTTACAATATCGAGAAAACTAGCCGCCTGATGGTTGTTAGCATCAATATCGATGGCTTCGGTGTGTGATAAAAAGTAGATTTGCCCAGTGCGCGTAAAATATACATTTTGACTAATTGCTGGGATTTGAAAAAGCATAAAAACTATGATCAAATAAAATTTATTCATTTACTGTTTTTCCTTTTTTCGATTTAATGAAAATACCTGCGAAATGTTGAATCCAAAACGAATATCGCCATTAAAAAAGTCTGAGGTAGTTTCCCCGATAAATTTATTCTCGGTCATAGCAGCAACATTTGTAAGCATTAACTGAAAAACATGACTGCCGATCTGAATATCGAAACCCACTGCCATAGGATCATAAAACTCGAAACCATACCTTCCAGTATTATTCAAGTTCCAGTAATATTCAGCATTAAATGCTACTCGTTTTGTGATTAAAAACCTACCTCCCAAACCGATTGAAAATAAATTGTTATTCTCTTCTTTGGTTTCTACTAAATTTCGATGTACTAAGGTTGGTGTAACCTGAAATGAAATCCGATCTGTAAATTTTCGCCCTATAAGAAGCTGAAATGTATAATCAAATCGTAAATGAAAATCCTCATCTCTTTTTACATCTGAATATTCTTTAGATGTATACGAAACCGACGTGTTCACTAGTAATGTAAACGGGATATTTTTTTCTCCACCAGACTGCCTGATTACAGCATATTTTATAAATCCATAATTTGTGTGGTTATATGTTGCTCTTGCTAAACCTACATTTAGCTGGTTTAAAATACCATAATACAAACCAAAATATGTACTTGCCTCATCAAATCCCAAGAAATTGTTTTCGGTTGTATTAAATTCAGCAAAACGATGTGCTACACGTATATCAAGTCCTCCTTTTGGCAAACACTCAACAGATTGCCCGTTTAAAATTCTGGATGACTTAAAGGTAGCAGTTGTAAATACATTTTGCTTTGAAAGTTCATTATCCAGCATACTATCCCAATCGTCTACCTGGCTGTAGCTAAAGATAGAAATCCAGTTAATGAACAAAACCGTTATTATTAAACTCCGATATGTTTTCATCTTATTTCTTTACTACATTTTTATTATATAAATCTTTAATCTCCTGATCGCTTAGAGCATAATTAAATATTTTTATATCATCAATAACGCCATAAAAATGTTTTTCATCTCCGGTATCGTTCATCACAGATTTACCAAATACTAAACTGTTGTTTGTTAAATTTAAGATGATGTTTTTATGAATCTCACCTGCATTTTCACCATTTACATAAATAACTGGTTTACTGCACGCCGAAACATAGATATGATACCACATGAAGTACTGAAAGTAAAAATCGGCATGTAGTTCATCCAAATTATTATAAAAGCTTGTAATGTAAAACGATGTAGGTCCTGAATATCCATCGATATTCGTTTTTATAGCATTTTTCCCGTAATCGAACAAAGATGAAAAACAGCTTATACCTGAGCTGCAATTAAACCAAAATGCAACAGAAACCGAATCCTGATCCTCTAAATTAAGTTCGATAAACTGATTTTCGCCATTAAGAAATAATGCATGGTTATCGTTCCAAAACCGATCGCTTGTTAATACAACACCACCATGTGTTACTACAGGAATTTCATTATCGCTTATATCTTCAATTGTTCCGTTAAAGGGTAAATCGACCAGTAATTGTTTAACCGGTGTAGTATCGATGTGTGTAGTATCGGTTTGAGTAGTGTCGGGAGGTTCTATGATTGGAGCAGTATCGTATAGTTCTTGCGCATTCTCGTACTGACAAGAACATAGCATGAATATAATAACTACATATAGAATTATATATCGTTTAATACACATGATAAAGTTTAACAAGGTGATGAATTATACAGGCAATTTAATGAATTATTGCAGAACAAAAAAGCCGATGATTTCTCATCGGCTTTTGTACCCAGGGCGGGACTTGAACCCGCACAACCATAATGGTCACTGGATTTTAAGTCCAGCGCGTCTACCAATTCCGCCACCTGGGCATTTTGGAGCGAAAAACGGGACTCGAACCCGCGACCCCGACCTTGGCAAGGTCGTGCTCTACCAACTGAGCTATTTTCGCGTTTTGCGTGTGCAAATATATCTAATTTTTTTGTTCCACAAAAAATATAATCAAAAAATATTGAAGTTTATCCAAAGGATATTAATCCATGCCAATATGCTTTTTTATCTCGTTAAGCTTATTTAAAGCCTCAACTGGAGTTAAGTTATTTATGTCCAAATTTTGAATTTCATCTCGGATTTGTTTCAACACCGGATCGTCTAATTGAAATATGGTAGTCTGAAATCCTTCACGATGCTTTGCTATTTCTCCAACTGGCTTAGAAAGTGATTCTTTTTGTTCCGATTTTTCTAAGTCTTTTAAAATTTCATTTGCCCTATTTACTACACTTTTTGGCATTCCTGCCATTTGTGCTACATGTATTCCAAAACTGTGTTCACTGCCTCCTCTTTTCAGTTTTCTAAGAAAAATTACTTTATCATCCAGTTCTTTTACCGAAACATTGTAATTTTTTATTCGATTAAACGATTTTTCCATTTCGTTTAACTCGTGATAATGGGTTGCAAAAAGTGTTTTTGCCTTTGTTGTAGGATGTTCATGAATAAACTCGGCCATAGCCCAGGCAATTGAAATTCCATCATATGTACTAGTTCCACGTCCAATTTCATCTAATAATATTAAGCTTCGTGGTGAAAGATTATTTAAGATACTTGCTGCTTCATGCATTTCAACCATAAATGTAGATTCGCCCATGGAAATATTATCCGATGCTCCTACTCGTGTAAAAATCTTATCAACTAATCCGATCTTTGCAGAAGATACCGGAACGAAACTACCTATCTGAGCCAATAATACAATAAGTGCCGTCTGTCTTAAAAGTGCAGATTTACCAGACATATTAGGACCTGTAATTACAATGATTTGTTGCTGATCATTATCTAAATACACATCATTTGAGATGTAAGATTCGTCAATTGGTAACATCTTTTCAATTACAGGGTGCCTACCATCTTTTATATCAATTATATTTGAATCATTTATTTCTGGTCGTACATATTTATTTTCTTCAGAAACTATCGAAAAAGATAACAAGCAATCCAATTTAGCAATTAAAGAAGCATTTAATTGTATTGCTGAGATATAATCTTCTAAACTAGAAACTAGATCAAAAAATAATTTCTGTTCCAAATCGAGCGCTTTTTCTTCTGCACCCAAAATTTTTACTTCATATTCTTTAAGTTCTTCTGTAATATATCTTTCCGCACTAACTAAAGTTTGCTTTCTAATCCACTCGGGTGGTACTTTATCTTTATGTGTATTTCTTACCTCAATGTAATATCCAAAAACATTATTAAAACTAATTTTTAATGAAGTAATTCCTGTTCTTTCTATCTCTCTTTGCTGGATCTGAATTAAATAATCTTTACCGGAATAAGCTAGTTTCCTGAATTCATCAAGATCATTGGAGACCCCTTCTGCAATATAATTTCCTTTGCTTAGTAATGCTGGAGGATCAGAAAATAATTCATTCTCTATTCTATCCCGAATATTTAAACAAGGATTGAGTTGATCACCAATCTTTTTTAAAGCCTCATTATTTGATTTTAAACATGCGTTTTTAATTGGTTCAATTGCAGTAAGAGCATGTTTTAACTGAACTACCTCACGAGGATTCACCCTACCAGTTGCCACCTTAGAAATAATTCTTTCTAAATCACCAATTTCTTTAACATGTTCAGCCAGCAATTCTTTAAAATCAGTGTTTTTTAATAGAAATTCAACTACATCATGGCGTTCTACTATTGGTTTTTCTTCTTTTAAAGGTAAAGCTATCCACCGTTTCAATAATCGAGCTCCCATTGGTGAGATTGTTCTATCAATAACATCAACTAATGTTTTAGCTCCTTCGTTAAGAGAAAAAAACAATTCTAAATTTCGAATTGTGAATTTATCCAACCACACATAGCGATCTTCCTCAATTCTTGAAAGAGTAGATATGTGCTGCAATTTTTCATGTTGCGTGATCTCTAGATATTGTAAAATTGATCCTGCCGCAATAATTCCTTGTTGTAAACCATGAACTCCAAATCCTTTTAACGACGAAGTTTGAAATCTTTTAAGCAGCTTGTCTGTTGCATTTTCTTCAGTGTATACCCAATCATCTAATTTATAGGTATAAAACTTCTCTCCAAATAATTCTTTAAACTGTTGTTGCTTGCTGCGTTCAAAAAGAACTTCTTTAGGCTGGAAACTATTTAAAAGTTTATCAACGTATTCAAAACTGCCCTCAGCGGTTAAAAATTCACCGGTTGAAATATCTAGAAATGCTACTCCTGCAAATGTTTTTTCGAGATGTACTGAGGCTAAAAAATTATTTTCTCGATGCTCTAGGACATTGTCATTAAAAGATACACCTGGTGTAACCATTTCAGTAATACCCCTCTTTACAATTTTCTTAGTTGTCTTTGGATCTTCGAGTTGCTCACAAATAGCTACTCTCTGCCCTGCACGAACTAATTTTGGTAAGTAAGTATCAATTGCATGATATGGGAAACCTGCCAATTCAACGAAGGAAGCAGCACCGTTTGCTCTTTTAGTTAAAGTAATACCTAAAATTTCAGCAGCTGTAATAGCATCTTCTCCAAATGTTTCATAAAAATCACCAACTCTGAATAATAATATCGCATCAGGATGTTTGCTCTTGATCTGATAATATTGCTTCATCAATGGAGTTTCTGCGTATTTTTTCTTTTCTGCCAAAATCTTTATTATACTAAGTTTTCAAGTACGAACAAAATTAAGATTTATCATGATCTTTCCAATAAATAGAGATGTGGTTTTATTAACACATTAGAACAAATCAATTTATAATAATCTTATCTTAATGTATCAAGTTAGAATACACTTGAAATTATTATTTTAAATAAAGTGTACAAAAAAAGTCCTTGACTCATCAAGGACTTAAAAATTTAACATTTTTAGGTAAAATTTTTAGAGGTTTATTTTTTCGTAGATGCTAAAATAGTAACTTTTTCTTAAAAACAAAAAATTGTCAGTAAAATCGACCAAATATTTATTAGAAATTTAATTTATAAAAAGACATACTTCTTATAATTTTTTTTAGTCAAATATTATTATGAACTATTAGCTCATTATCTTGTACTTATAGAATTATAGCAATAGTTGTTATTAAACATTTATAAAAACTGTCAAAAACCATTTTTCTATTTCAAATATAATTTTACATTAGCACTTCAATTCAAACAAATTATACAATTAAATACTTTATGAAAAAAATATTAATTCTCGGTGCAGGATTATCATCATCAAGTTTGATAAAATATTTATTGGATCATTCAAATCAATATAATTGGAAAATTCGAGTAGGCGATATGTCTTTAGATGTAGCTAAAAGAAAAGTAAACAAGCATCAAAATGGTGAAGCTTTCGAATTTAACGTATTTAACGAACACCAAAGAATTGAGGAGATTCAGAATGCTGAAGTAGTAATTTCAATGTTACCAGCAAGATTTCATTATTTAGTTGCAGAAAAATGTGTTGAATTTGGAAAACACATGATCACCGCATCTTATGTTTCAAAGGAAGTTAAAGAACTGCATAAAGATGCTGTTGCAAAGGGCTTATTATTATTAAACGAGATTGGTGTTGATCCAGGAATAGATCATATGTCGGCAATGAAAGTTATTGATGAAATAAGAGCTAAGGGTGGAGAAATGCTTGCTTTCAAATCAAGTACTGGAGGATTAGTTGCTCCTGAATTCGATAATAATCCATGGAATTATAAATTTACCTGGAATCCTAGAAATGTAGTTGTAGCAGGACAATCAGTTGCTCAGTATATTGATCATGGCAAGTACAAATATGTTCCATACAATCAGCTATTTAGACGAATTGAAAAAATGTCTATTTTGGATGCAGGAGAGTTTGAAATGTATCCAAACAGAGATTCTTTAAGCTACAGAGAAACATATGGATTGGAAGATATTCCTACTTTATTAAGAGGCACATTGCGTCGTCCAGGATACTGCAAAGCTTGGGATGTTTTCGTTCAATTGGGAATGACAGATGACTCTTACACTATTGGACACTCAGAAAAATTAACATATAGAGAATTTGTTAATAGTTTTCTACACTATAATCTGATAGATACTGTAGAACAAAAACTATGTGATTATGTAGGGATTAACTTAGATTCTGAAATGATGAACAAATTACGATGGTTAGGAATATTTGAAGAAAAGGAAATAGGACTTCCAAATGCTACTCCTGCTCAGATTTTACAAAAATTATTAGAAGAAAAGTGGGCATTAGAACCAAACGATAAGGACATGATTGCCATGCAGCATCAATTTGATTATAAACTGAATGGTAAAACTAAACGAATTACGTCTTCCTTAGTTGTAAAAGGTAAGGATCAAGTTCACACAGCGATGTCTATAACGGTTGGAATACCTGTTGCAATTGCTACTAAACTTTTCTTAACTGGAGTTATTGAACAAAAAGGTGTAATTGTACCAACCATGAAAGTTGTATATGAACCTGTACTAAAAGAATTAGAGGAATATGGTATTGTGTTCGTTGAAGAAGAAATTGATTTAGATTAAAAAGCTAAATAAAAATCCTTTGTTAGATTTTTATATGCTTCAGAATATTCATGCCGTTTGTTGAGTTCAATAATTATTTCTTGCTCAATAAGCGGTTTTTTTATTTTCATAAATTCAAGCAATAATCTCTTAGGTTCTCGATTCGGTTTTGGCAAAACTTTTGTCTGTCGAATACAATACAAACCATATTCCACAGCTTTTAAAATAAACATATTGCCTTCAAGATAAGGTAAAATAAGACTTAATCTTCCATCATCTTTAACTAGATTAATTGCTCCATTTATAATATCTTCATATTGAAGATTTGAATTGTGACGTGCATCGGTTCGCTTCTCATCTGGAGCAAAAAGTGAATTCTGGAAATACGGAGGATTTGAAACAATTAAATCATATTTTTTTATTGATGATTTTGTAAACTCTTGGATGGAATTATTAATAACATTAATTCTTTCTTTCCAGGGCGATTCTTTAACGTTTTCGTTTGCTTGAACACAAGCTGATTGGTCAATTTCCAAAGCATCTATAGTTGCGTTTGACCTTTGAGCTAGCATTAAAGCGATAAGTCCAGTTCCAGTACCAATATCAAGAAATTCATTCCCATATTCACAATTTGCCCAAGCACCCAAAAGAACGCCATCTGTACCAACTTTCATCGCGCATTTATCCTGATAAATAGTAAATTGTTTGAATTTAAAATATTTGTTTGGCATAAATTAAAACTTTTCAAAAACACCTAATCCAAATAATGCATAATCATATTTTACAGGATCGGATGGATTAAATTTTCTTAACACCTCGGTGATCTCTTCCACTGCTTTCCAATCGTTTTGTTTTCTTTTTAGTAATCCTAATTTCCGTGCTACATTTCCTGTATGTACGTCCAAAGGTAAAAATAAATCGGACATCGGAATTTTGTTCCATAATCCAAAATCTACTCCGCAATTATCACCACGAACCATCCATCGTAAGAACATATTGAGTCGTTTTGCAGATGCCCCTTTTTGAACATTTGATATATGCTTTTGTGTTCTTTCGGCATGTTTAATTTCAAAAAACACCTTTCTGAACTCAATTAAAACATTAAAAATATTTTTCTCCTTAAAATACAAATTCTGAAACAATTCACCTAAACCTCCATAATTCTGCAATATATTTTTCAGTGATCTAATAAAAAACTTACAGTCTTCACCATTGAATGTTCGATGTTTAAAATAATTTAATCGTTCCAATTCTTTTTCTGTATGATTCATTACAAAATCAAATGGAGAATGATCCATAAGTGATATCAACTTTAGCATGTTTTTTATAATGGTTACTCTCTGTCCCCAGGCAATTGTGGATGTTAAAAATGCCGATATTTCAATATCACTTTTATCAGAAAATAAATGTGGAATTTGAATTGGATCGGATATTATAAAATCAGGATGATTATACTTTTCTACTTTCTCGTCAAGAAATTCTTTTATTTCAAAATGTTTTCGAGAGAAAGTCATTTTTAAGAAAGAAATAAGCCATCTCTCATGGCTAGTTTTTTATCAGCCATATTTGCCAAACCTACATCATGTGTTACTATTACAATTGACGGATTATATTTATCGCGAAGAGAAAAGAATAAATCGTGAAGTTCTTTTTTATTTTCAGAATCAAGATTTCCAGATGGTTCATCTGCAAAAATCACCGAAGGTTCGTTGATCAAAGCTCTTGCAACAGCTACTCGTTGTTGTTCACCACCTGATAATTCATTTGGTTTATGATTAATTCGGTGATCAAGTTTTAAAAAAGACAATATTTCTTTAGCCTTTGATTCAGCATTTTCTTTTGACATTCTACCAATAAAAGCGGGTATACATACATTTTCTAACGCTGTAAATTCAGGTAAAAGATGATGAAACTGAAATACGAAACCAATATTATTGTTTCTAAAAGATGCTAATTGCTTGTCTTTATATGTAGTTACTTCTTTATTATCAAATAATATTTGTCCCGAATTAGGTCTGCTTAAAGTTCCTAATATCTGCAAAAAAGTTGTTTTTCCAGCTCCGCTTGGCCCTACTATTGAAATAATTTCACCTCTTTTTATTTCCAGATCAATTCCTTTTAAAACCTGCAGATCTCCATATGATTTTGTGATGTTTTTAGCTAAAATCATTTATTCTATATTAAATTATATACCTTTTATTGTAAACGCTAAATATATATAAACAATATATATAGCTACAAATATTAATCCTTTCCATCGCGTTACTATACCTTTTCTTATTGGTAAAATAAATAAAAATAAAAGTAACGATATCCCCAACATCCAGAAAAAATCAAATCTCAATACCATTGGATTAATATCTATTGATTTAACAATGCTGCTTAAACCTAGAATTGCAAGAATATTAAAAATATTGGATCCAATTATATTTCCAATAAATATGTCCAGTTCTTTTCGAATAGCTGCTGCAATTGATGTAGCTAATTCCGGCAAACTAGTCCCAAGTGCAATTACTGAAACGGAAATTATTCGTTCATCAATTCCAATTTTACTGGCAATATTTGATGCTCCTTTAACTAGAAACTCTGCTCCATAAATTAATCCAACTGCTGCTGCTATCACTAATATTAAAGAAACAAACAAATTATGCTTTGGAGGGATAGATTCCTCTAAAGATTTCAAATTCTCTTTCCTAGATTTACGAAATGACCTGAAAATGAAAGCAAAAAGAAGAGCTATAAAGATTATCCCTTCAAATAGTTGTAATTTATAGTTAAGGCAAAAAATATAGAATAATAAACTAATTACCATCATTACTAACCAGTCAAAATGGATAGCTCTTTTTTTAACTTTAATAGGTAGGACAATAGCAGTTAAACCAAGAACCAAGGCTATATTGGCTATGTTAGAACCAATTACATTTCCGATCGCAATATCAGGATGTCCCATTATTACAGCATCTAAACTTACAACTAACTCAGGTGCTGAGGTTCCAAATGAAACAATAACTACTCCTATAACCAGTTTTGATACCTTAAAATGTCCCGCCATTGAAACACTTCCTCTTACAAGAAAATCGCCGCTTAACATTAGTAAAACAAAACCGAGTAAAAGAAAAATGTAGTCCATAAAATTGAAGTGAAGTTAATTATCCTTTTAAATCTTCCTTTGTGTTTTTAATCTCGTCTTTTATCTCTTTAAAATCTTTTTGAAGGTCATTTGTGTGATCATTCATTTCTCTTTTAATATCATCGGCAGCTTTTCTGAATTCGCTCATACCTTTCCCAAGACCTCGTGCAATTTCAGGAATCTTATTTGCTCCAAATAGTAATAAAACAACTAAAAGGATTATAAATATTTCTTGACCGCTTATAAAAAAAATTACATAAAACATAACATCAATTTGTACAAATATACATTTTGTTTAACTCATTTTATAGATTAGGATTTATTTTGTCAACCCTGGATTTATAATCATTTTATAAAATCTATTCGCATTTATCATTCTTTGAACCTAAAATGTTCGTTTTAAATAAAAAAACAGATTCTATAGTTTTTAAAACTTAACAAATTCTAATTGCTTGTTTAGTTATGGTTTAAACAATAAAAAAAGCCCCTTGGTTTAAGGGGCTTTATATATAATGAGATATTTTGTTATTTATTTTTCTTTTCACCTTTTTTGTGAACTGTGTCATATACAACCGGTGTTGCAATAAATAATGATGAGTATGTACCAACTAAAACACCAATTAATAATGCAAATACAAAACCTCGAATTACTTCACCTCCAAAGATAAAAATAGTAAGTAATACAACAAATGTACTTAATGAAGTATTAAATGTACGACTTATTGTACTATTCAACGCACCGTCTAATATTGTACGACGATCACGTTTTGGATACAGTGTTACATGTTCCCTGATACGGTCGAATACAACAACGGTATCGTTTATAGAGTATCCAACAACTGTTAGAATTGCTGCTATAAATGCTTGATCGATTTCTAGTGAGAAAGGAAGAATCCCCCAGAATATTGAGAATATTCCCAAAATAATTAAAACATCGTGCATTAATGCAACAATTGCACCTAAACCATATTGCCAGTTCTTAAATCTGATAAATATATAAACGAACATTAATATAAGAGCAAGAACAATTACAACTAAGGATTTATAAAGAATATCATCTGCAATTGTAGCACCTACTTTTTGTGAGCTCTTTAAACCATAAACATTTTCAACATCGTGTAAACCAGCAACTTTAAGTTGTCCCTCATTTTCTTTAACAAAACCCTTAAGGAATAATTCTTGTGTTAAACCTTCTAATTCATAAACAGTTATTAATCCCTCGAATAATTTAGTTTCTACATCCTTATCAACTTCTACATCATCCTCATCAATTCTGTATTTTGTTGTAATCTTAACCTGATTATCTCCTCCAAAAGTTTTTACTTCTGGAGCATGTCCATATACTTCAGCTAAACCATTTGCTATATCAATAGTACTTACTGAATTCTCGAAACGTACAACATAAGTTCTACCTCCTGTAAAATCAACTCCCTGATTTAATCCTCTGGTGAATAATGAACCCACACTAATAAATATTAAGATAGCTGAAATTGCATAAGCAATTTTACGTTTATCAAGAAACTTAATAGCAGTATTTTTAAATGCGCCTTCAGTTAATTTGGTAGAATAAGTAATTTCCTTATTACGCTTTAAGTACCACTCGAAAATTAATCGGGTTAAGAAAATCGCAGTGAATAAAGAGGTTAAAATACCAATAAGCAAAGTAGTAGCAAATCCTTTAATAGGACCAGTACCAAAAACATATAATATAATAGCTGTTAACAATGTAGTAACGTTAGCATCAATAATTGCTGAATATGCATTCTTATATCCATCCTTAACTGCCAACTTAACACCTTTACCTGCTGAAAGTTCTTCTCGAATTCGTTCGTAGATAAGTACGTTCGCATCAACTGACATACCTATTGTTAATACAATACCAGCAATACCAGGTAATGTAAGGGCTGCTCCTAATGAAGCTAATACGCCAAAAATAAAGAACATATTTGCAATAAGGGCTATGTCTGCTACTAAACCTGCTTTACGGCTATAGTAGAAAATCATATATATAATAACCACTATGAAGGCAATAAAAAATGAACTTAATCCTGCATCAATTGCTTCTTGTCCTAGTGAAGGACCAACAATTTCTTCCTGGATTATTCTTGCCGGAGCAGGCAATTTACCTGATTTTAATATATTAGCTAAGTCTTTTGCTTCGTTTACTGTAAAATCACCTGAAATGGATGACCTTCCACCAGTAATTTCATTACTAACTCTTGGAGCAGAATACACATAATCGTCAAGCACAATTGCGATAAAGTTTCCAACATTATTTTTAGTTAATCGTGCCCAAGTTTTTGCACCATCAGCATTCATGGTCATTGTAACTTCAGCGTTACCTGTATTTTGATCAAATTCTGATCTTGCATCTGTTACAACATCACCATCTAGGGGAGCTTGTCCATCGCGACCTGTTACTTTTATAGCATGCAATTCATAATAATTTTCAGATTCGTCATATTTATAAGGTTTAACATGCCATTTAAACACCATGTCTCTTGGAAATACCGTTTTAACCTGATCCTTTTTAAGATATGCATTAACTTTTGATGTGTCAGAATAGTGTGCCATACCAATTACTGAACCTTCCATTGGTTGTCCCGATTGAGGATTAATGCTTGGACGTAATACCGAGAATAATGGGTATCTTTCAGCTATTTGAGTTTGAGTTAAATCTGTTGAATCTTGAGCTATAGAATCAGATTCCAATTGATCAAGCAATGACAACTCCTCTGTTTCCTGAGTTTCGTCTTCTACATCTTCCGTAGTAACTTCTTCAACTTCAACAATAGTTTCTTTACTTTTATCTAACTCTCTTTGAGCTTTTTCTAATTCATAAATAACCTCATTAGCTTGAAGAAGATAAGTGTATGCCTGTGTATTATTATATGTTTCCCAAAATTCCAGATTTGCTGTTCCTTGCAATAAATCACGAACGCGTTCTTGATCTTTAACACCAGGAAGTGCAATCATTATTCTTCCTGTGCCTTCTAAGCGCTGAATATCGGGCTGAACAACACCAAAACGGTCAATTCTACTTCGAAGAATATTGAACGAATTATCGATTGCATCTTTTGATTCTTCATCAATAACATTTAATACATCTTCGTTTGTTGAATTAAAGTCAATTTTATCTCTTAATTCAATGGTGTTAAAAATAGCTGCCAACTTAGCGTTTGGATCAATTTCAGTAAATGCTCTTCCAAACAATGTAACGAAATCCTCACGACTATTTTTACTGTATTCTCTTGCTAAACTAATTGCTTTCTGGAAAGTGGTATCAGTACTATTGTTAGCCATAGCTTTGATAATATCTTCTACAGATATTTCAAGTATAACATCCATACCTCCTTTAAGGTCAAGACCAAGGTTAATTTCTCTTTCCTGGCATTCTCTAAATGTGAATTTTTTTATCCCAATGTTATAAACCTCTTCACTTGAAATTGAATCAAGATATTCATATTCTTTGTCAGGATTGCCTTGAGCGTATTGCTCTGCATCTTTATAAATTCCTTGTGTAATCCAAGTAAACGATAAGTAATAAATACAAATCGCGGCCAACGCAATGGCCAAAAATCTAATAGCTCCTTTAATCTGCATTTGTCAAACTATTTTATTGATATTATTAATATATTTTTCTTATTAAGTAAATTGTCGTGCAAAGATAAAATTATTTTTTAGAATCACACTTTTTCAATGGATTAACATTTGTATTAAATAAATCAGATTTGATTTATTTAAATATTGACACTTAATTAGTGAGAATTATTCTATTAATTCATCAAATTTCGTATCTAAGGATTCATCTTTGATGAAATCATAAAGTGTAACCTTTCGAAGATTATAAAAATTAGACCAGTATTTTCTTAATGCAGAAATATAGTTTGTTTTGGCAACATCCTTTTCAGAAAGGGCAACGTTTAAATCCAAAACATCAACTTTTCCGATAAGAAATCGCTGTTTGGTCATATCGTAACGTTTTTGAGCAATTGTATCACTTTTTGCTGCAATTAAAAGTTGATCGTCCTGTAAATTGAATTGCATAACATTTAAATAAACACTTTGTACAAAATCAGTTCTGGATTGCTCTACAGTTGTTCGTATTAATTCCTGGCTCGACTGTGCCATTTTATATTGCCCACGACCTAATCCCCAATCTAATAATGGAATCTCTAAACCTAAGGTAACTCTTTGTTGGTCTTGAGGATTTATATACACATCTGAAAAATCTATTGATTGCTGAGTATAACCAACGCTTGCAAATAAATCGGCCTGTAATCCTTTTTCAGACCGAGCTTTTGCCAAATCTCTCTGAGCTTCGATCAATTGTCTTTCAAATGCAATTATATTTGGATTATTTTCTCTTGCAATTTCGAGCGCTTGATCAACATCAACTGTTAACTCTGGTATTTCTCTTGGAATAATCAATTTCAAATTTACTTTTTCATTAAATCCTAAAAAAGAACGAAGTTGAAATTTCCTAATCTCCAAATCGACCAAAGCAGAATTAAGTGAAGATCCTGCATTTAATAAACTTAGCTCCATTTGCATTAATTCATTTTCTGCAATAGTACCAATATTATAACGTCCTGTAGCAATTTGATATAAAGTGTCTGCATTGGAAAAATTAATTCTAGCTACTTGCAAGTTTTGTTGAGCTAATGCTAAATCGAAGAAATAGGCCACAGCTTTTAAGGAAACATCTTCAAGAGAAGAAATGTATTTCTTTTTAGCTTCTTCGTACTTAAGTGGTTCTATTTTCTTTTGCCATTTATATTCATTGTAAAACAGCATGGGCTGCCTGTAACCAATACTTATTGGAGTAGATAAGTATGATGTTGATTTGTCATCGCCAAAAACATCTAATCGAGCTAAATTTGAGGTTGCAAATATTTGTCCACCTGTAAAACCAACGTTCTGTCGCAAGTTAAGTTGCGCAGATGTTGTATTTAAATTATCCTCAACATAAGTATATGTTCCGTCTGGATTCTGATACTTTTTTATGGCTCTGCTAAATTCAGGAAAAGTTGTTCCTAAGCTAAGATTTGGTCTAAAATCGGACTTATAAGTTCTAAATTCCCAATAATTAGCTCTAAACTGATGTTTTGCCATTATTGCATCAGGTGATTGCTCTCGTGCTAATCGAACTACTTGTTCAAAAGTTAATTCTTCAATAATTGATTCCTGACCTAATAGAGGAAAAAAGATCAGATTTAATAAAAGAACTAAATATATTCTGTTTTGTTTCATTGACTTAAATTTGAACTTATTCGTATCTTAATGATTCTATAGGATCTCTTTGAGCAGCCCTTTTGGCAGGAGAAATTCCAAATATTACTCCAATCATGGCGCTAACACCAAAAGCAACAATGATAGATCCCGGAGATATTATAGTTAGTATCCCGGCAAACTTCATAATCAGTTTTGAAAATACTACTCCTAAAACTACTCCTATTAACCCTCCTGTAACACTAATAAGAATTGCTTCAGATAAAAACTGAGCAATAATATCTGCTTTTTTTGCTCCTAGTGCCAACCGAATTCCAATTTCTTTAATCCGTTCCATAACAGACGCAAACATGATATTCATTATTCCTATACCCCCAACAATTAATGATATCCCTGCAATAGCTCCAAGCACAAAATTGAAAATATCTTTTGTTCTTTGTTGTTGTTTCAGAAGTAATTCGGGTACAGTTATCTCATAATCTTTCACTTCCATATGCCTACGTAACAACATTCTGCTTAATATTTCAGTAGTAGATGTCAGTTGCTCCGTTTCTTCGACCTGTACAATTATTTTATCTAATTGATTATAGTTTAAAGAGGATGTTTCTTGTCCGCCAGAAAAAGAAAAGAAAAATCCACCTCCATAAAAACTACTTCCTCCTAAATTTTTAGAATTAATTAGGGCTCTGTTTTTATATCGGAGCAACATGGTTTGCACGGGAATGTAAACATTATCGTTAGCTAGATTAACTCCAGCATTATCAGCAGCTGAGAGATTAACTTCAGTTTTCTCCAATACTCCAATTACTTTTAGCCAAACATGTCCAAATTTCAAATATTGATTGATAGGATCAACATCACTAAAAACTTTGGAGCTAATATTTGCTCCAATTACACATACAGGAATACCATTTTCTACTTGATATTCGCTAAAAAAGAGTCCTTTTTCCAGATTTATATTATAAATATCAAAGTAATCATTATTTACTCCAATAACTTTAGCAGCAACCCTGCGACCATTTTGTACAACAAATGAATTTGAAATAACCTCAGGAGATATTCTCTTAACAGATGGGACTATTTTTTGAATTGCTTCCAAATCTTTCATCGTAAGTCCGGGAGAAAATTTCTCTTTTTTAGTTTCTCCATTGCCATTTTCCGTACCTTCATCTGATGATTCTCCATTCTCTCCATTGCCGGTTAAATCAACCGTTGGTGTAATTACAATATTGTTTACCCCCACCATCTTTATCTGCTCAAGGATTTCTTGTTGCGCTCCATTTCCAATTGCCAACATACTAATTACGGCGGCAGTACCAAAAATGATTCCCAAAGCTGTTAAAATGGATTTCAGTTTGTTAGACAAAAGAGATTCTATTGCAATTTCAATATCATGAAAATACCTACTAATCATAATTAATTTGATTTTGATCCTCCAGGAGGGCGACGTCTTTGTCCATTTGGTTTATTAAAATCCCTTTCTGGTCTTTTTGATTGTTCCTGTTTCTTTAGGTCTTCTTCCTTTTTTAATCTCTCTCTCTCCTTTATAATTGGTATTAATTCTTGTCCTGAAAGTTTATATTTTTCTGAATTTTCAGGTACAGAAAGATACACTTCATCACCTTCTTTTACTCCTTGCTCAATAATAATATGATTTTCATTTGTTTCTCCAGGAATAATTATTTGCTTTTTATGAGATTTCGTATACACATAACTTAAACTATCTTCGTTATGTATAGCTTCAAGAGGAAGAAAGAATACATTTTCATAAATATTGGTAATAATTTGGTTACTTGTTGTCATAGCAGGACGCATAATACTATCGGCTTGGTCAACACCAATTACAACCTCAAATACCTTTGCATCTGTATTTTGTAATTGCTCACCAATATTTGCTACTTCAATAACTTGTCCTGTATATTTTTTTTCAGGAAATGCATCAATACCCATACGTACTTCTTGACCAGCTTTAACCTTACTTATATCAATTTCATTAACATAAGTTTTAGAGTTCATTGTTGATAAATCTGGAAGTGTAGCAACTGTTAAATCCCACGGATTAATCATTGAACCAACCTTACGCTTCTGACCACTCCACTCTTTTTTATAAATTACCATTCCTGACTGTGGAGCGTAAATGGTAAATTTTTCAATCACATTTTTTAATTCATTTACTTTTCTTCTAGCCTGATCTAGATTAATGCTTGCTTCACGCATATTAGCCTCCGCTTGCTGAACTTTCAATGAATAATTGTCATTTGCTTGTTCAAATGCTCTTTGAGACTTTTCTAGTTCGATAGTTGCTTGCCGAATTGTTGCTGGTGGTTCATATTTACTTTGATCCAAAACAATTTGTTTTTCCTCCTTAGTAAATTTCAAATTCACTAACTGATCTCTTAACTCTCTCAGCTGCATTGTGGTATCTAACTGTGTTTTTAGAAATTGTGATTCCATTGTTTCCAATTCATCTTCCAAATCTTTAAGACTTGTTCCAACTTCCGATCGATCCAATTCACCTACATAATCCCCAGAATCGACAACAGTTCCTTCTGCTACTAAATCCTGTATTTTAATATTCCTTATCCGAATACTTCTACTGTTCCTTAATTCTGTGGGACCCATAATATCAACTGAGCTTTTTGCCTGAAGTTCACCAGTTGTTGTAACTAAAATTTCAAATTCTCCTTTTTCAACTTTTACACTTAATTGCTTCAATGCGTCACTTTTCCCAGGTCGGAATATTAGAAATATTATAATTACAAGCATTATAGAAGCAATAATTATATAGTACTTTTTCTTCATTTTTTATATTAATGATTTGAGTTCGTTAATAATTTTATCTGCTAATTCGTTCGCACTTTTCATATCTCTGCTTTCAGCATAAATTCGAATTATGGGTTCGGTATTCGATTTTCGTAAATGAACCCAGCCATGATCAAATTCGATCTTTACTCCATCAATATCAATTATATCTTGATTTTGAAATTTTTCTTTAACCGAACTTAAAATGTTATCAACATTTATTTCCGGTGTTAATTGCATTTTCTTTTTTGCAATAATGTATTCAGGATATCGGGATCTTAAATCAGAACACTTATTTTTAGATTTTGCTAGATGTGTTAAAAATAGTGCTATCCCTACAAGGGCATCACGTCCATAATGCAGATCAGGATAAATTATCCCCCCATTACCTTCTCCCCCGATTACCGCATTATTCGCTTTCATGCTATCAACAACATTAACTTCGCCAACCGCAGATGCAAAATATTCACCCCCATAATTCTGAGTAACATCTCTTAAAGCTCTTGACGATGATAAGTTAGACACCGTATTTCCCTTTTTGTTTTGTAAAATATAATCTGAAACTGCAACCAGTGTATATTCCTCTCCGAACATTGATCCGTCTTCATTTACAATTGCTAAACGATCAACATCTGGATCGACAACAAAACCAAGGTGAGCATTATTTTCCTTTACAACTTTTGAAATCTCAGTTAAATGTTCTGGTAGTGGTTCAGGATTATGAGGGAATACTCCATTAGGTTCACAATATAATTCAATAATATCATCAACGCCCAATGCTTTTAATAATGCTGGTATTGCAATACCTCCAACTGAATTAACAGCATCAATAGCAATTTTGAAATTCGCTGCTTTAATTACATCAATATCAACTAAGTGTAAATCGAGAATTTGTTTAATATGAATATCTAAATAATCATTTCTTTCTTGCACAGATCCTAATTCATCAACGTCTGCATAAATAAAGCTTTCTTTTTCAGCAATTTCCAATATTTTTGCTCCTTCATCTGCCGACAAGAACTCCCCTTTGCCATTTAATAACTTTAATGCATTCCATTGTTTTGGATTATGGCTTGCAGTTAAAATGATACCTCCGTGTGCATTCTCCGCAGGTACTGCTATTTCTGTTGTTGGAGTAGTTGCTAAACCAATATTAATTACATCAATGCCCATTCCCATTAATGTCCCTACTACTATTTGGTTAACCATTTCTCCTGAAATTCTTGCATCGCGACCAACAATTACTTTTGCTTTTTTAACATTTGATTGATCTTTTACCCATTGCCCATATGCCGAAACAAATTTCACAGTATCCAATGGGCTTAATCCCTCGCCAGCCTTACCTCCTATAGTTCCTCGTATTCCTGAAATTGATTTTATTAATGTCATACCCTTAAAACTCCTTTTTATATTATAAGTTTAAAAAATCAAATAAAGATATATAAATCAAATTATTTGTGCCCATATTTTGGTTTTTTTAACTAATTCAGTTATTAATAATTAAATTCAATTCACCGCTTGATTTAAAGTATTAACTTTGCGCTAATTAAAAAGCTATTAAGTAATCAGCCGGCAAAATAAAATGGAGAAAGATAAAAAAAGAACAACACAGAGTTTTTCAAAAAAGAAATCAACTTATAAAAAAGGTGACTCAGAAAAAGGTGAGTACAAACCCCAAATTGCAAAATGGAACGAACCATTAAGATTAAATAAATTTATAGCAAACTCAGGTATATGTTCACGTCGTGAAGCTGATGAATTAATTAAATCAGGGAATATTTCTGTTAATGGAGAAATTATTAGAGAATTAGGAATAAAGGTGTCTCCAAAAGATGATATACGATACAAAGGCAAAAAAATTGATAGAGAACAAAAAGTTTATATCCTTTTAAACAAACCTAAAGATGTTGTTACTACCGTAAAAGACAAACATGCTGATAGAACAGTTATTGATATTGTGAAGAATGCTTGCCCAGAAAGAGTATATCCTGTTGGACGATTAGACAAAAATACTACAGGAGTGTTGTTACTTACCAATGATGGTGAATTAACAAAACAACTTACTCATCCAAGTTACAATAAAAAGAAAATTTATCATGTGGAATTAGATAAAGATCTGGTTAAAGGCGATATGCTAAAAATTATTGAAGGACTTCAATTAGACGATGATTTTATTCAGGCAGATGCCATTAGTTATGTTGATGAAAAGGATAAAACACAAATTGGAATAGAAATACATTCAGGGCAAAACAGAATTGTACGTAGAATTTTTGAATCGTTGGGATATAAAATAAAAAAACTAGACAGAGTTTATTTTGCAGGATTAACAAAAAAGAACCTACCAAGAGGAAAATGGAGATTCCTAACTCCACAGGAAATTTCAATTCTAAAACGAAAATCATTTAATTAATTCAAATTTTAATTTGAAAAATTGTAATAAACAATAATTCTTATCTACCAATAGTAGAAAACAAGATTACAATGAGTAGCAAATCGTTTGTATCCCTTATTTTTATTTTACTAATTGGCTTTTCATTAAAAAGTCAGACCATTGAAGGAATTGTAATTGACTCTGAAACAAAAAAAACCTTGCCATTTGTAAATATCATTTATGGAGAATCGAGTTTAGGAACTACAACAAACATTGATGGTACTTTTAAAATCTCAATAAATAATGCTACACAAGAACTTAAAATAAGTTACCTGGGCTATTACAAAGAGACTCTTATTATAAGTCAAGAAAAGTCTTTACATAATATTGTAATAAAACTTCGCCCTAAAACTTTTAACTTAGAAGAGGTAGTTATATTGCCAGGAGAAAATCCTGCTGAACGCATAATTAATAAGGTAGTGGAAAACAGAGATTTAAATAATCCTGAAAAAATGAATTCATTTTCTTGTACAACATACAACAAAATGTTTTTTACTTTAGGAAAAGATAGTACCACTGTTCCAGATAGCACTAAATATGAAAAAAGCAGAGTAGAAAAGAAACTTGAAAAGCATCATTTGCTTGTTCTTGAAACGGTTAACGAAAAAGAATTTATACAGCCCGATAAATACAATGAAAAAATTGTAGCATCAAAAGTTTCTGGATTTAACGATCCTATATTTTCATTAATAGCATCGCAAGTTCAGTCTTTTTCCTTTTATAATGACTATTTTGAGATTTTTGATAAACTATATGTTAATCCAATTAGTAAAGGAAGTACAAACAGGTATTTATTTCTTTTAGAAGATACTTTATACAATGAACAAAGTGATACTATCTTCATTATTTCCTTCCGACCTAGAAAGGGAAAAAACTTTGATGGTTTAAAAGGTTTTTTACATGTTAACACCAATAAATATGCTATTCAATCTGTCGTTGCTGAACCTTTAGAAAAAGACCAGGGAATGAAAATAGGAATTCAGCAGAATTATGAATTCGTAGATAATAAACAATGGTTTCCTAAAGAATTGCTAACTACTATCGTATTTGTTGATGCTATATCATCATCTGAATTTGACGATTACGACATGATTGCAAAAGGGAGAAGTTATGTTTCGAATATTAGCTTAAATCCTGAGTTGAATAAAAAAGATTTTAACCGTATTGAAATTAAAGTGCTTGATGATGCTAATAAAAAAGATGATGAATTCTGGCAAAATAAAAGAGTACAGCCATTATCAGAGATTGAAAAAGAAACATATCATATTATTGACAGTGTAAGTAAAGCAGAAAAACTTGAGAAAAAACTTTCAGGACTGGAAGCATTCATGAACGGAAATATCCCCATTAAATGTTTTAATTTTCCTTTAGGTAAATTAATGGATTATAATAACTACGAAGGTTACAGATTGGGATTGGGATTGATGACCAATGAAAAAATATCAAAATATTTTTCTATAGGTGGATATTTCGGTTACGGATTCAAAGATAAAGAGTGGAAATACGGAGGAGATTTAATTCTTAATTTACATGAAGAATCTGAAAGTCGACTTCATTTTTCGTATTCAAACGATGTAAAAGAAAAGGCCGGATACAGTTTTTTTGAAACTCCTGATTTTACAACAACCGAAATTTATAGAAAGTATATGCTTGAAAATATGGATGTTATTGAAAAATACCAGGTGTCTTTCAGCTTCTTATCGTTTCAATATTTAAAAACAAAGCTTTTTTATAATCAATCTTATGTTACAGATGTTGATGATTATACATATGGACCAACTGTGGCTAGTTCAACCAACGAATTTATATTTAATGAAATAGGCTTACAATTCCGTTATGCATACAACGAAAAATACCTTAAAACATTACGAGCAAAATATAGCTTGGGGACCGATTATCCCATTTTTTACGGAAATATTATAAAAGGAACAAATCTCTTGGATGGTGAATTTGAATATACCAAGTACGAAGCAAAACTTACCAAAACTTTTAAAACAAAGTCGTTAGGAAAAACCCGAATAGCAGTAGTTGGAGGATTAATCGACGGTGATGTCCCTATCTCAAAAATGTACAATGGCCATGGAAGTTATCAATCGTTTAGCCTTGAAGCTGAAAACAGTTTTGGTACTATGCGTATGGGTGAATTTTATTCTGATAAATTCCTTTCTATATTCTTTAAGCACGACTTTGGAAATCTTTTATTTAGCTCTGAAAAGTTTAACCCTAAATTTGCTTTAATTAATAATTTCGGAATTGGAGAATTCTCGCAGAATGTAAATCATCAAACTACCAAACCTATACAATCTATAGAAAAAGGATACTATGAATGCGGATTATTGATTAATAATATATTAAATCAATCCTTTTTAGGTTATGGTTTTGGCCTGCTTTACAGATACGGACCTTACTCCTATCTTAAAACCGCTGATAATTTTTCGTACAAACTGAGTTTGACGATTGGGTTATAAGACCATTGCAGAACAAAAACATATAGAGGCGGTTTAGCCAAAATTTCTCTTATCTTTGCAAAAAATTTATACCTAAAGAATATAATGTCACATAAATCAGGTTTTGTAAATATTATTGGGAATCCAAACGTTGGTAAATCGACTTTAATGAATGAAATGGTGGGAGAAAAACTTTCCATTATAACTTCAAAATCGCAAACCACTCGACATAGGATAATGGGAATTGTAAACCACGATGATTATCAGATTGTTTATTCTGATACTCCCGGGATATTAAAACCAAATTATAAGTTACAAGAAAAAATGATGGGGTTTGTTGGAACTGCATTCGAAGACGCTGATATCATACTCTACATTACTGATGTAGTTGAAACTTTAGATAAAAACCAACAATATATCGATCGTTTGTTTAAAATAGATGTTCCGATTTTACTCTTAATAAATAAAATTGATTTAACCAATCAGGAAAAATTAGAAGCACTGGTTGAAACCTGGCAAAAAATATTACCTAAAGCAGAAATAGTACCTATATCAGCATTAAAAAATTTCAATTTAGACCAGGTTTTTAAAAGAATAATTGAATTATTACCTGAGGGTCCTCCATATTTTCCAAAAGACTCGTTAACAGATAAAACGGAGCGCTTTTTTGTTTCAGAGATTATACGTGAAAAAATTCTACTATACTATCATAAGGAAATTCCATACTCGGTTCAAATTGAAGTCGAAGAATTTAAGGATACTGATAAGCTTTTACGAATAAGAGCTAATATTCATGTAACAAGGCCATCTCAAAAAGGAATTATAATTGGCCACAAAGGACAGGCATTAAAAAAGACCGGAACTGAAGCACGTTTAGATATTGAGGATTTTTTTAGTAAAAAAGTTTTTTTAGAATTGTATGTTAAGGTAAGTAAAGATTGGAGAGATAAAGACAGATCATTACGAAATTTTGGATACAACGTTTTAATTTA
This sequence comes from Bacteroidota bacterium, assembly GCA_042584405.1. Classification (GTDB taxonomy): domain Bacteria; phylum Bacteroidota; class Bacteroidia; order Bacteroidales; family UBA12077; genus UBA12077. The sequence continues at coordinate 30,758 of JBHOSR010000002.1, read as the reverse complement.
GAAATGGAAGAATTAGAAGTTAAAACATATAATTTTGCAGTTGAAGGAATTGGACTTGTTAAAAGTTTAGAAAAAGAATTTCCAGAATTAGCAAAAAGCGAATTAAAACAGAGTATGGGTGCGGTATCGTTAAAGTTTATCGATGCCCTCAACGCATCAGAAAATGAAGATTTTGCAAATAATCTTAGAGAATGTTTTTTGAATGCAAAAAAATCAAGTGAACTTTTAAATACTTTAGGAGAACTATCAAACGAAACACTTAATAAGCAAAAAAGTAAATTGATAAAAGATTCTAATCTAATTATTGAAAAACTTGATGCTATTATTAATAGGTTAATTTATTAAATTTTAAAACATGATTGTAGCAATAGTAGGAAGACCAAATGTAGGGAAATCAACATTATTTAATCGATTAACAGAAACAAAGCAAGCGATTGTAGATGAAACTAGTGGTGTAACAAGGGACCGATTATATGGTAAATCTGAATGGACAGGGAAAGAGTTCTCAGTTATCGATACAGGAGGTTACATTCGTAATTCTGATGATGTTTTCGAGGAAGAAATAAGAAAGCAGGTTGAGATTGCAATGGATGAAGCAGACCTTATTTTATTTATTGTTGATGTTACAAGTGGTGTTACCGATTTAGACGAAACGGTTGCTCAAATTCTTCGAAAATCGAAAAAAAATATTTTAGTTGTTGCAAATAAGGTAGATAATAGTAAGCGGATTTTAGATGCAAACGAATTTTATAAATTTGGTTTAGGCGATCCTATTTGTATCTCATCTATAAATGGAAGCGGAACAGGAGAATTACTCGATAAAGTTGTAAGCTATATTGAAAAGAAAACAATTGATGATGAACTAGATCTTCCGAAATATACTGTAGTTGGCAGACCAAATGTTGGAAAATCGTCGCTAATAAATGCTTTAATTGGCGAAGAAAGAAATATAGTTACACCTATTTCAGGTACAACCCGTGATTCGATAAATACCCGATATAATAAATTTGATCACGATTTTTATTTAGTTGATACGGCTGGAATTCGGAAAAAAGCAAAAGTTACTGAGAATCTTGAATTTTATTCTGTGCTTCGATCAATCCGTTCCTTAGAGCAAGCTGATGTATGCATACTTTTAATTGATGCAACGCAAGGAATGGAATCTCAGGATCTGAACATTATAAATCTTATACAGAAAAATAATAAGGGACTAGTAATTCTGGTTAATAAATGGGATTTAGTTGAAAAAGAAACCAATACTTCTAAAGATTATACACAAAAAATAAAAGAGAAGATTGCTCCTTTTGTTGATGTTCCAATTATATATACCTCTGTAATTAATATGCAACGAATTCATAAAGTACTTGAAGAAGCTAAAAATGTTTATGAAAACAGAAAACAAAAGATTTCTACATCGAAACTTAATGAAGTTATGCAAGAAGTTATAGCAGCATATCCACCTCCATCGGTAAAGGGCAAGTTTGTTAAAATTAAATATATAACCCAACTAAATACTTATTATCCTTCTTTTGTATTCTTTTGTAATTTGCCACAATATGTAAAAGAACCTTATAAAAGATATTTAGAAAATAAGTTACGTGAGAATTTTACTTTTACAGGTTCTCCAATTCAAATTTATATGAGAAAAAAATAATCTGTGAAAAGACTTGGCTTAATCATATCCATTATCTCAATTTGTTTTATCGGGTGCGAAAAAACAGCTGATTATACTGAAATTCCATTCATAAAGTATAAAAATTTTGTTTTTGATGTTGAAGTGATAGACGATAGTTATATAAATCAGGTAGGATTTTTAACTTTTGAATTTATTGATGGAAATGGAGATATTGGTTTTTCTGAAAATTCTGATACAATTTTAGGATTGGAAATACCTGACATCTTTATTTATGAATATAGCAAACAAAATGGCAATTTTGTTGCAATCGATACAATTAATTTTCTACTACCATACTTTGCCGAGGGAGTTTATAGAAAACATATAAAAGGTGATATGCAAGTTAAAATCTATTTTATAGAGCAGGTAAATGATACTGTAAAATATGAATTTCAAATTATGGATCGTGAATATCACTTAAGCAACTTAGAAACTACCCCAGAACTAATTGTTCCTGAGTGGAATTAACAATTTAACCAGATACTTGTTATAATTTTAGCAACTAAATACATTAGAAAATGCTAATAACTAAAAGCTTAAAAATGGCCGATGTAATTCACATGAATTACTTCACTTTGTCAGTTCTAAATCGCTTTCAAATCGAACTAGGTTTTGGCGATAAATCGGTCGAAGAAGTTTGTAAGCAAAACAATGTTGATGTTGATTTTTTTTTAGAAATCGTAAACGCATTTGTCGATAAAGATTATTTCCCAAAAAAGCATTTACAAACTTTCTCAGTAAAACTCATAACAAATTATTTACAAAGAACTCATAACGATTATCATAGTATAAAAGTTCCTGAAATAGAATATCTTATCGAAGAATTAGTTAATTCATGTTATACACAGAAAGAAAATATTGTCTTGCTAAAAAAATTCTTTAACAATTATAAAAAGGAGCTCCTAAACCATACTCATCGTGAGGAAGAGGTTGTTTTTCCTTATACAATAACAATAGAAAACGCATATTATTCAGAAAATCCAGAAAGATCCGTTATGGAACTTATGAATACTTATTCTATTGATTCGTTCCAAAACGAACATGATAATATTGAAGAAAAATTATTTGACTTAAAGAATATAATTATAAAGTATCTTCCGCAACCTAATAACTCTGAGCTATGCAATAAGTTATTATATGCACTTTTTAATCTTGAACAAGATTTAAATGATCATTCAAGAATTGAGGAAAAAGTTCTAGTTCCTAAGATTCGTGAAATGGAGAAAATAATTACTAAAAGATTTGCAAATAAATAGCAGCAAATGTCAGCAACGACTTTTATTATATTCGAAAAATCATATTTAATTCGAAAGGGTTTAATTTCAATTATTGAAAAAATTCCTAACGCAAAGGTTTTGCAGCAATTTGATAATGTAGATGATTTAAAAAACATAGATAATTTTGAAGTCGATTTTATATTAATAAATTTAAACTTAGCTGATATACCAGTAAAAAATATCATAAAAAATCTTTCTAGAAATGTTAATTTGATATCTATATCTGAAAAGAAAATTGTTTTATCACAAGAGATTCAGTGGTGTGAACAAATTAATATTAACGATACTCAGAATAACATCCTTAAGAAAATTAATACTGCTATAGGTAGTTCTAAAATAAGTAAACCTACACCACAAAGATCGGATGAAATAAGCGCTCGTGAAACTGATATTCTTAAAAATATTGCGTTAGGATATTCAAACAAAGAAATTGCAGATAAGCTATTTATAAGTGCACATACAGTTGTAACACACAGAAAAAATATAACTCGGAAACTTGGGATTAAAACTGTTCCGGGTTTAACAATTTATGCAATCTTAAATAATATTATCGATATTAACCATATGGAGCAAAACTAGAGCTTAACGCCCATAAACAACACATCATCTACTTGCTGTAATTTACCTCTCCAATCGTTAAAAATTTTAGAAACATATTCTTGTTGCGTTTCCATAGGTTTATCACATACATCGGCCAACATATTTTTAACTCTATCGAGTTTAAATTTCTTACCCCTTGGTCCTCCAAACTGATCTGGATAACCATCAGAAAACATATAAATAGTATCACCTTCACTTAACTGAAATCCAACATTTTCAAATCGTTTATCGGCATCTGGATCACCACCAATGGATGCTTTGGTACCTTTTACATATTGTAATTCTTTGTTTTTATAAAGTATTAAAGGACGCATTGCTGATGAAAATCGCATGTAATGCGTATTAACATCAATCTCACAAACAATTATATCCATTCCATCATGTGCACGTTCAGCATCTATATTTTGATTTAAAGTACTTTGCAGTTCTCTATCTAATTGTTCCAAAACATCCGATGGTGAATTTATATCTTTCCTCATACAAATATCTTTGATTAATGTGGTACCAATCATCGACATAAAAGCCCCCGGAACGCCGTGCCCAGTTGAGTCAGCACATACAATTAAAAACTTATCATCATTAACCTTATCGTACCAATAAAAGTCACCACTAACAATATCTCTAGGACTATAATAAACAAAAGCTCCGGAGAAATTATCATTAATGGTTCCAACAGAAGGTAGAATACTTTGCTGTATTCTTTGAGCATAATTAATACTGTCTGTTATATCACGATTTTTTACTTCAAGCTCCTCCTTTTGCAGAACCACCTCCTTTGTTCTTGCATTAAGTTCTTTTTCTAAATATTCTTGTAATGCTTTATGTTTTCTTTCACGATATTTAATATATGAATATATTGCACCTGCTCCAATTAATATTGATAAGGTAATAAACCACCATGTTTTCCAAAATGGTGGACGAATAATAATCTTTATTTCTAAAGGGTTTTCAACACATTTTCCATCAGAATTACAGGCTTTTAGTATAAATGTGTAATTTCCATCTTCTATTCTTGGATAATATACATCCCTGTTTTGAGTTACTTTCGACCATTCCAAATCGTAACCATCAAGTTTATACTGATAGCTTACCCCACTTGGATTACTATAACTTAAACCAACATATTCAATATTTAATTTGTAAACTTTATAAGGTAGATTTATTGGCTTTTTAAAATTAACTGGTTTATCAGAGAATAGTACTTCAGAAATATTAAGTTTAGGTTCTAATATGTTCTTTTTTTCTTTGGTGTAATCATATACGACCAATCCATCAGTTGTTCCAGTTAAAATAATTCCATCAGTATTTTTAAATACTGCATTATTATTACAATCACCTGTTATACCTGTTTCAGTACCATACACTTTTAATTCGCCAGAGCTTACGTCAATGCTACTCATTCCCAATCTATGACCAACCCAAACTCTTCCAGCATTATCGGATATTATGCTATAGCAATAATTTGATTTTAAACCATTATCGGTCGAGAAATGTTTAATACTATCTTCAAACTTAAATACCCCTTCACCATAAGTTGCAGCCCAAATATTACCATTTATATCTTCTGTAATTGAAGTAAACTCAAAGTTTACATTGCCTCCCTCAATTGAATAGTCCAATTCTCTATTTAAAACAAAAATACCGTTACTTTTAGTTGCTATCCAGGGATTCTCATCAGAATCAACATAGACAAATCCAATATTATTATAAGGTAATCCTTGAGTTGTGTTAAAAAGTTCACTTTTCCCTGATTTTACGTCGAATTCTAAAACACCATTTTCTGATGCAACCCAAATTGTAGTTTCTGTACCAGTTATAGAGTTTATTTTATTTCCTAGTGAATTATTAGATTTAAAAAAAATCTGAGCTCTATTTGCCCCTGATTTTATTTGGTAAATTCCACTCTCCTCAGTACCAATCCATAGATCTTTATTTTTATCAAAATAGAGTGCTACAATTTTATCTTGTGGTATTCCATTTTTTCCATCTAAGACGACAACATCATTTGTAGCTTTATCTACTTTTACCAGCACTTTTTCACCACCAAGCCATAGATGTGATTCGGATTCTAAAACCGATAAAATATTGCCATTAAGTTCTTCAATATCCTGATAATGAAACGTAAATGCTTCATCAACAGAAAATGCTAATCCATTTCCATATGTTGCAATCCAGTAATTACCTTCCCAATCCTGGTATACAGTTTTAACGAAATTATTTGAAAGTCCATTTGCAGTTGAAAACTGAACCATGTTTTCATATTCGAAATCAGTTTCTTCATTTGGAATAAGTTTATATATTCCTTGTCCAAAAGTACTTATCCATAATAAATTTTCATTGTCTTCTATAACAGACTGTACATTCTCGTATCCAATATTGTACTTTTCGCCAATATTAATAATTTCGTATGTATCGAAGTTTTCACTTTTACTTTTTAATAGAAAAAAACCAGAATCTTCAGTTCCTATCCAATACGTGTTATCTTTTTTACTAACATCAATTGTTTGAATTGCAATATATTCCAGCTCTTCAATAGAGTAATTTTCAATAAATTGGTTTTCCTTTAAAGAATAAAGACCTAAACCATTAGTAGTTCCAATTAAAAAGTTATTATTACCAACTGATAAAAGGGAGTAGATTAATTTCCCTTCAAATTCATCTTTGTAAATATTTATTTTAAAGTTCTTATCAATTTTAATTAAGCCATTATTTTGAGTGGCTATAAAAACGTTTCCATTTTCATCATTAGTAATATCAGTTATTGTGCTATTGATTTCATCACTAATATTTAAACGTTCAAACTGAACTCCATCGTAATAAGTAATTTCTCCTGAATTATGTCCAAACCATAGAATTCCATTATTATCTAAATAACTTGATGATACAAATCCATTTGTTAAGGAATCGTCAATTTCACTTACCTTAAATTGAAAACCATCATACCTACACAATCCTTCTCCCGTTCCAATCCATATAAAACCATCTCTGTCTTCACAAACTGTGTAAACAAAAGGATGACTTAATCCTTCTTCAATACTATATTCTTTAAACTGATATATTTGCCCTGATAAGTTCAAAACAATCAAACTCAGTATTAAGATTCCCGATAATTTTATAATTAATCCCCTCATAGTATATTAATTTGATTTCTTTTTTACACCTATAGAATATTTATACTTAGGAACACCTCCAATAGGTATTGTGTAGAAGGGAAGTAGCTCGCCATATTGGTTTTTCACAGAAATCACAACATTATTATTTTTAACGGGAGGTGATTTCCTTTTAATAAACTGGAAATCAAGAGAAGTGTTTTTTTCCTCATCAAGAATAACAAATTCACTTTCTTTCCAACCATCATCGCCTGAAATCTTACATGGTAATCCTGCTCTACCAACTGAAACAACCCTAATAATGCCATCATTGTCCCAATCAAAATTCTTTTGTACAACCTTAATTGTTCTATCATCAACATAAGGATAAATATGCGATACTTCGTTAGGATCATTATGCATTCTGAAGCTATATTCATATGCAAAAGCATTTGCACCTTCAATACGCTTATTTTCTGTTTGTGCAGTACTTACAAAATATTGATACATATTTCCATCATCACCAGTAATACCTTCACATATAATTTTAAATACATATCCTCCATATTTTTCAACTAGCTCACCTTCTGTAGGATTAAACGGCCCGAATGTATACCATTTATTATCATACCTGGGATTTTCTCCAAACACTTTTGTCGCAAGTAAGTTTCCGCTTTTATAATCACCAATAGGATCAATTCCTTTTGCATCTTCATTCTCAAAACAGCCAACACCTCCATAAATTGAATATTCCATTTTTGTATCCCAAAATCCATTAATCTCGTCTACTTCTCCACCACAATCCGGATCATAAACCCTAATGAAAATAGGACTGGTATGTTCTGTTGGAATGAGCACAAAAAAAGTTTGTGAAAAATCGTCATCACCCCATGAAATCTCTGCTTTATGCCCAAATGTCATTAAATACGGTATGTTCTCATCTTCTGCGGGAACGGGTTGTGAAAATACATTTATTCCCACATACATTATAATCAAAATAAGTGTCAGCTTTTTCATATCCTCTTATCTATTTAATCTTACATAAACAATACTATTTATTTCCCTCTTCTTCTTTCCTTAGTCGATGCCACTACTACAATATTTTTATATACACCTCGTTTTTCCGAATTTCCATCTCTATCATTTTTACTTACAACGCCTAACTGAACTATATAACTTCCTACTGTAGTATAAATGTGACTAGCTTCAATACCTCGTGTTTTACGGCCATCGCCAAAATCCCAATAGTACTTATAAATATCAAAATCAGTTATATTTGTTTTTCTACCATCAAATAAAACCTCTTTCCCTACTTCAACAGTATCGGGTGCATTAATATATACTTGTTCAATATCCTCAATTTTCAGAGGATAAGTTGCTTGTGTATAAAATACTTCACCAGTTAATTTATCAATTACATTTAGTTCAAGAGTATAGTCTCCTGGTCCATTAAAACAATGATCAACTTCAAGACCTCTTTTCTTCTTACCATCTCCGAATGACCATTCGTATTCGAGCATTGAGGTGTCAGGATTTTCTGCTCCGGCTTCATATAAAACATAACAGTAATCATTTTCTTCTTGTCTTTGAGAATTCTCGAACATTGGGTAAAGTGGAGTAAAAGTATAAATATCGTCCGATGTGCGTTGTCTGTCTGAAGAAAACATTCCACTCTTCTTGAAAGCATCAATTATAAATCCAAAGTCGTTGTACCTAGAATTAATTGGAGGGTCCATAGGAATAGGTTTATGCCATTCTCCGTTTACTTTTTCTGAATAAAAAATATCCAGACGCCCGATACTTTCGTGCTCATCAGAAGAAAAATATAATCTACCTGTACTGTGTATAAAAGGGAAGAATTCATTTCCTTCCGTATTTATGCTTGGACCAAGATTCTGTGGAGTACCCCATACCCCATTCTGCAATTCACAAACGTAAATATCAGTTCCTCCATAACCTCCTTCCATATCAGATACGAAATATAAGAAATTTTCATCTTCGCTTAATGATGGATGTGCAAAATTATATTCTGGGTCATTATATCTGAATGGAGTTGGTTCACTCCAAGCAGCTTGCCGTCTATTATATTTTGAATAGTAAATCCCAAGTTTATTTTTACGCTCAATTGAGTTCCCTATTTTCTTTTTAACATCGTTATTTCTGGTAAAATATATTTCAGAACCTCTGCTATTAAAAGTAGCAGGACCCTCGTTAAAATGAGTTCTAAATTCTTTTATAAATAATTCTGGTTTACCCCATGTATTTCTCGAAACTTCCTCAACATAAAAAATATCTGATAAAGGTAAGTTTTCTTTCTCGTCAGTATAATCAATAAAGATTGTATTTTTCTGGTTTGAACAAAATATTATATCTCCTTTGTAATAAACAGGAGAAAATTCATCATATTTATCTGTACTAAAAGGCAATAAGCTAATTGAATAATCTTGCGCGTTTAATGGAATATTGATAATTCCAAGCAAGATTAATAACCATATTTTTCCTTTAATCTTCATCTTTTAAAAATATCTCGGACTAACCGCTCTTATTTTATATCTAAATTCGTAACGTAATATAATTTCTAGTGATCCATCATGCTGACCTGCCAAATCGCCACTTGCAAAATCATATGCAGCTCCTGCTTTTATTTGATCTGTTACCTGGTACTCTATCATAAATGCAATTTCATCATCAATTCTAAATGAACCACCTAGCCATAAAGCATCGTATAAGATTACATTTCCTCCTATATCTACCTGATAAGTGTTATCTAATCTATATCTGAATAAAAACGATGGTTTAAGTTTAACATTCTGATTTATGCTAAATAAATAACCCCCAGTTAATAAAAAATCATAATTATCTGGGCTCATTGACATTTTCTTTGTCGAACTTTTTATTTCATAAGAAAGTAATTTTGGAACTGATAAACCAACAAAAAACTTATTGCTATAATAATATGCTCCAACGCCAGCATTTGGGAATATCTCTGATTCATTTTCTAATAATAAATCATTTGCTAATCCTTCCGGATCTGCATTGATATCGGCATAATTTCCTTGAAAAACTGTTGCTCCCGCTCTTAATCCCAATGAAAGTCTTCCCTTACCTAACTTAAATCTAAAAGCATAATTTCCATAAATATCTATATAATCTGAGACGCCAATTTCTTCATGAAATATAAAAAGACCAACAGCATTTTTTTCATCTTTAAAAGGAGCATGACTACTTAATGTTTGAGTAACTGGTGCTCCTTCGAATCCCATCCACTGATTTCGGTAAAGAATAATATTACTAAAACACTCTCTACTGCCAGTGTAAGCAGGATTAATAGCTAAACCATTTACCCAATATTGACTATAAATAGGCTCGTATCTTTGACCTACTTTTATCTCCTCGTCCTGTCCTATTCCAATGAGTGGACTAACAATAATTAATAAAAATAATATGTATTTATATCCTTGCATTAAAATCGTTTAAGAACAATAAATCCTTTATGTGTTTGTGATACACCGTCATCTGTAACTGTTAGTATATAAAAGTACGTATCTTCAGGTAATTCCTTTCCGTTATTTTTTCCATCCCATCCATCACTGTTGGTAAAATTTTTCTTGCTAAAAACTTCGGTTCCCCAACGATTATATATAATCAGTTTATTCTCATCAGAATTTTCAAGACCATTAAATGTCAGACGATCGTTAACGCCATCGCCATTAGGAGTAAATCCTGTAGGTGTAAACAACTCTCTCAATTTTACCGAAACGTTAACAACAGAATCTTCGCATTCTTCTCTTTCAACTGTCCAGGTAATTATTATTTCTTCATTACCTAAATCATTTAATGATGTAAAGGTAATTATAGAATCATTCTCAATAGATGTAATATCGTCAGCACTTCCAACAATAATATCCCATGTTGTTACAACTGGTTTTACATTATCATCTATTTCAAAAGTGCCCTTGAGTTCTAATTCATCTACAAAATATAAAATGGTATCCTCTGGATTAACATTTATATTAAATGGTCTTTCGAACAATGTAATTTTTGTTGTATCAGAATCCTGACATTGCCAGTTAGTTTCTTTCCATAAATATTCATACTCTCCTGCTATATCTACCGTAAGATTTGTATTTGCTGAAGTATTACTTTCAAACATAGTGTTCCCAATACCGGTTAGTTGAGTCCATTCTCCAGTTCCTAAACTAGGAGTTGCTGATATTTGATATGAAAGAATACAAACTTCATCATCTATGCCGGCATTTGCCGATGGAATTCCATAAACAGTTACATTAGTTAATCCTGTCATATCTGTTGCTTCACATCCATTGTCATCGGAAACTGAGACTATGGTATAATTATACTGTTTACTTTCTATAGTAGCAGTAGGATTAACACCAGGATTATATATCAAAGCATCTATAGGACTAGGAGTAAAATCTGCTTCCCCATTATTAAAAGTCAATGTAAATGGAGTTTCTCCAGCACTAAAATCAATATCGAGTATAACTTCTTCTCCACTACATGTTGTATCTATTACATCCGCAATTGTAGCTATTGGTAATGCGTAAATATCAACTTCTATTGTGTCTGTAATACTAGAACAGCAATCATTGATACCAGAAGTTACTATTCTTCTATAATATGTTTTTTGGGTTAATGCATCTGCCAGATAGTCTTTATTCGTAGCATTAGTTATAATATTACTCCAGGCAATACCATTTGTACTTTCTTGCCACTGATAAGAATATGAACCATCTCCACCGGTAGGTGTTGATCCTTCAATTGTTTGAGGAGCTGTATTGTAACATGTATAAATTTTCGACTGCGTTATAATTGAATCATCAGCAATTGGCACTAAAACATTTATTTTTATGGTATCACTAATATCGAAACAATCATCTGATTGAACTGTGCGTCTGTAATACATTGTTTCAAAAAGATTTGAAGGTGCTAAGTCCTTTCTGATTGAATCTGTTACTGTTATCCAACCCGAACTTTCCGTTTTATCCTCCCAGTAAATTGTGTATGATCCATCTCCATTTCCAGGTGCGCCACCTACAATCTCATCTGGAATCTGTCCTTCACAAATTTCCTGATCAGGAGAAAGTACATTATTTGAAATTTCAGGGAGCCCAATAATTTCGATATTAGCTGTAGTATCATAACATGCTCCCGATATTACAACTCTTCGAACATAAGTTGTGTCGATAACAATTCCAGGCAAACAAACGGTATCGTTTAATAAAGTAATCGGATTCCATGCGTTTTGATCAATACTCGATTCCCAAATATATTGATAAGATATATTATTACCTCCCAATATTACTTCTGTTCCCGTAATAGTATCTGCCTCATTTCCAACACAAATTATTAAATCATCACCTAAGATATTATTTCCAATTACATAATCATGTACAATAACCTCAACTTCATTTCCATTATCAATAACACTACCTGAAGTAACAATTCTTTTGTAATAAGTTGTATCTGTTAAAGCAGGAGGTTGATAATCACGACTAGTAGCTCCAGGAATATCTGAATAAGCAGTTAAATTTGTTCTTTGTTGCCATTGAAAAGTAAAGTTCCCTGTTCCTCCTCTTGGTTCTGACCCAGAAATTAAATCAGGAATACCATCCATACAGACTTGCTGATCTGAGGTTACTGAATTAAATAAAAATCCTGTTAAAGGAACTTTTACGTTTGGTTTTTCTGTTCCAAAAGAACCCTTTTTCGCTTCATGTGTTTTTATATCAGGCCACAAATTTTGAGCATAACCAGGATCTCCACCCTCACTCATTAATGTGACATTACTGGGACGAGTGCTATTCCATAAAACTGGTCCGCCACCACCACCACCGCCGGGACCCGACTGCCCATGAGCTTGGGCTATTCCACCACTACCTCCACTTGTTGAAACATTTAATGCACCTATAACAGAATCAATATCAAAAACGACAGTTCCTCCTGCACCTCCGCCTCCACCTGAAGCTTCTGCTATACTAGAAACAGATGAACCACTTGCAATAATGCTATTACCCCCTGATTTTATTATTTTAGCAATTATAATCACTAATCCTCCTCCGTTACCACCATTTGTAGCTGTCAGTCCAGTAGTATAGGTTCCTGAGCCTCCACCACCACCCATAAAAATGGTTGAGTCGTTAACAAAATTTTGTTTACCTAATCCAAAGCCATCACTTCCTCCAAGTGCGTTCCAAAAGCCATCGTAATCCGGATTTGTATCATAAGCTGGAGTTGTGCATGTAACGGTATCTTCCTGCCCTCCGTAACCTCCATTACCATCATTTCCTCCTCCACCTCCTCCAGAGAATCTGGCATTACCACCTCCTCCTCCGTTGGCCCAACGGCCTAAACCTTTTCTGTACGCTGTATCAAATTTAGCTACACCTTCTCCCTTAAAACCAGCACTTATAGTAATTGTACTTTCACTAAAATACTGCGTTCCATATGTTGCTGAATCTGTAGATGAACATTCCCCATTACTTTCAAAAGGAGTAGCTCCACGAAATCCCTTACCCATAACATTTATATCAGCATTTAAAAAAAGTGTGTCGCTAACCATTAAAGCTAATATTCCACCCTTACTTCCTTCCCAAGCTTCACAAGTAATTTCTCCATCAACGCTTACACTTTTGTATGAAGGAACTCTTACCAATTGAACTTTTTCATTGGTATTATAATCATTATTAAGGAATGATTTAAAAATTACCATATTTGCCTCAACCTTTTGAACCAAGATAATTTCATATTTTCCTGTTTCATTAAGATCTGAAGTTCGAACACTTCCAAAATTATATGGATTTGTTATTATATCAGTAACTGGCTCAGCACCTTGTGCTTGATAAATCATCACAGTATCATCAGCATTAAAAGCTGAAGGATCAGCAACTTCTACTGTATCTTTAGAAGGATATATAGAATCAATTGCAGTATAAGAATTGATTATTCCCGAAATTGAGGTTTGAGAAAAGCTACTTCTTGTAACTAAAATAAAAATTATGATAAAAATTGTAAATAAATACTCCCTTTTCAAAACCAACACAAATTATTTTTTTTATAAAAAGTCCAATATATAACAAATATATAAATATTTTACATGATTAAACTAACTTTTTTCTAAATAATGCTCACCAGTTTTACACAGTAAGAATCTGTATTTTATTGCATTAAGTTTAAGCTAATAAATAATAATTAAATAATAAGTTAGTAAGTAAAATACAATTAATTACTCATATTGTTTATAAATTGGAAAGGTAACAAAGAAAGTGGTACTACCTAATTCACCAATAGATAAGTTCTCAGTTTTGGTTTCATACCATATTTCTCCATCTGCACTAACAACAATATTTCTTACAATTGCTAATCCAAGACCCATTCCACTTGTTTTAGTAGTAAAGTTTGGTATAAACAATTTGTCCTTAAGATCTTCAGAAATCCCTGTTCCATTATCGCTAATACTAATTTTAACTTTTTCATTAACGATTTCAACTCTGATTTTTATCAATGCATCTCGACCTCTAGGTACTGCCTGAATTCCATTCTTTATTAAATTGCTAAAAACAATAAGAAGTTGCTCTTTATCGGCATAAACATATAATTCTTGAATATTGTTAAAATCTGTATCAAATTTTACATTTTCTGTGCTTTCGAATAAATTTATTGTATCTGCTAACTTGGCAATTATATTGACCTCTTCAGCTCTTGCTCTTGGCATTTTTGCAAAATTTGAGAATTCGGTAGCTATACTTGATAAATTATTGATCTGGCTAATTAAAGAATTTGAAAATTTTTCCAATCTTTTATCAAAATCAGGTATTTCATCTTTCCAGGCTTTTTGCAGGTACTGCACAGAAAGTTTCATTGGAGTAAGAGGATTTTTAATTTCATGAGCAATTTGTTTAGCCATTTCACGCCATGCCGATTCACGTTCAGATTTGGCAAGCTTTTCCGCATTATCTGTAAGTTCGCTTACCATCCTATTGTATTCTTTTATTAAACTTCCAATCTCATCGTGACTATTATAAGCTATAGGTTCATTCTGTTTACCTAAATCAATCGCTCTGAATCTTTCTTGTATTAATACCAATGGTTTGGTAATATTATTTGAGATAAATATTGCCACTATAACAGATAACAATATTAAAAAGAAATAAATATTTACAACCGCTACAACTATAGTATAAATTTCCTTTCTAAGCTCACTTTGCTTTGTGAAATAGGGAAGATTAAGATAGGCAAGCAGTTCATTATCGTCGTTTGTAAAGGGCACATAAGCTGAATAATAACTTAATTCGCCAATTGATTCTTTATGGATAAACTTGCCGCTTTTATTTAATACCATCTGTTGATAAGCATCAAGGTCCATCTTATTACCCATTAAACCTTTTTCAAATACTTGCGATTGGGATGATGCTAGTAGATTTCCGTGCACATCGTAAAGATTTATATCGATATAAAAAACACTTGAAAATTTTATTAACAAATATGTTAGGAAATCATAATCTTCGGACGAGAGTTCAAAATCACCTCCAAGCTTATGTTCCATTTCAACTTTAACCGACTGAATTTTCTCTCCTATTCTTTCATACAAATTGCGTTCGAACTGATTAATATTATAGTAGATTGTCCCAAAACCAACGATAATCAACGACAGAAGCAAAACGCCAATCATTGAAAACTTAATTTTGTTCTTAAAATCATAATTAAATTCTTTAATATTATAAGGAAAGTTTAACACAAACATTACAATTGTATACAGGATATAATAAAACACAAAAATGTATGAAAAGGATGCCAAGATATCAATAAATCGTAGTTTGTTATTACTTATAACCACTGTAGTCGAATCATCAATTTTATAAATTAAATGCTCAAATTTTTGATCGCTAGTAAAGTAAAATTCCTCGCCGGATTGCCAATCTTCAGGAAATGTCAACTGGTAAGAAAACTCTCCTGATTGAGTCATTAGGTTACCGTCTTTATATTTTGAATAAGAATAATCGCTTAAAATTGTTGATCTATTCATTCGACTATCAAGCAATAATTCAGGATACCCAAGCTCTTGACTAATTAATTTTGCATCGATATAAATAAATAAGGATACTTCATTTTCCCATTCTGGATTTTTATAAACAAACTGCCCAAGATACCTAATTGAACCTCCAATATTATCTAAAAAATAAAATCTACTATTTTGCAATTGCGTTCCATCGTTTTCAAATAAATCACTAAAGAATGTATAGCAATGAACTATTTCTGTACTATTTTCTAAATTAATCGTTAAATCATCTTTTGGGTTACAGAATGATATATCCAATTCATATTTTCTAAAATATCCACTGAAATATGTCATCTGTAAATACTCCCGAATTGCTCCTTCGTTTTGCTCAGGCCATGTCAGAAGATCTTTTACTACGCTATCTCTTTCAATTTCCTCCTCTATCCCTTCGAGTAACATTTCTGCAATTTGATCGTGTTCATTAGCCAGATTTAATGCTAAAACCTTTCTAGTTTCTTTATCCTTCTTATCACCAGTTACGGTAATAAATACAACTGTATATAATGCCAGTATCACCAAAATAATTATCAGAATAACATAACTAAATGTTTTTTTATAAAATCGTATATAGGAAAGATATAAGAAAAGAATACCGAAAAATGATATAGGTATTAATTTAGATTGTGAAGAAAATATACTGAAAAGTGCAACTAGTATTATAAAAAGAATTATAAATAATTGTATAAATTTTTTATACTGAAAATCATCTTTGATTATTTTCAAAATCCTGTCTATAAAAAGAAATAATGTTGCCAGGTAAAGAACAATTATGATAAATCCAACAATACTGTATATTGATAAATTGAAGAACTGATATACATTAAAAGAAATACTTGAATGCTGGATTAAACTTTCGAAAAAGTAATTAATATATCCAAAAAGGGCAAAAGATGAAGTAATTAAAAGCCCTACAACCAGATATTTAAATAAATTCTTCCTGGGTATTGTTATCTTGAATTCGGTATAAAAAACTGTAAAGAAAAAAAACATAAAAATGGCATGCAAAAACAAATCTCCTAGCGAAGGAACCATCATTGAAATAGCATAATGATGAGGTTGAAATAATTCTAATTGTTTAAATACTGCAGGAAAGTGATATTCTAACATTAAATATCGAAGTAGCAAAAGGAAAAATGCTAAAAAAAATAATACTGCATTTCGGAGTTTTAAAGTACCTATGTCTGATACAAGTTTCTTTAAAGTAAAAAACAAAAGGATAATAGCAATAAAGTAAAATAAGCTTGAAACAATTACTTTCGAATGATTATAAATAAGATTCGATTTGAATTCAAAAGAAAATAAATAATTATTTTCATGATCAGCAATATTAAATCCTTTCGTCTTGTCAAATGCAATAGATACCGGAACATCAATTTCATATTCATGAAAAAAATCGCTTTTTATAAATTCATTTTGATACGAATATTCATTTTTAAGAAGAATTAATCCAAAAAGTTGGTAGTTATCAATGTAGTTATGACGAATAATAAACCATCCGTTTTTAAGTTTTGCAATATCGTTATACAACTGATTTTCAACATGATTATTAACAACAGGAATAGTATTATCGGTCCAAAACACCAATGTATCTTCTGAATAGCCTAAAAATACAATACCTTCTTCATCGTATAAATTTTTTGATATTAAACTTTGTTCACGCATCAAATCCTCTAATGCTAAAGAACCAAGCTCAATTTCTATGTTGTTTAAAATTTCATCAACTTTTTGTGTTTTTCGTTTTAGGATTTCCTGCACTCTTTTAAATTCATTATTCTCATTAGGTTGAAACCTAATATTTCGTTCAAACAAAAGTGCTAGAGCAAGAAAGAGAAAAAATCCAACTAGAAATTTATATTTAGCTATATAATAGAAAAATCTCATATAACAAGTCTTTTAAGAGAACAAAGTGTGCACAAGGTAATAAATAATTTTACATTTTTTTATTCAAGTTTGTTAATTATGATGGTATGGTTCACCTTTAATAATAGTCAATGCTCTATATAATTGCTCAGTAAAAATTAGCCGTACCATCTGGTGTGAAAAAGTCATTTTCGACAATGAAAATTTAAACTCCCCTTTTTTATAAACTTCCTCTGAAAAACCATATGGTCCTCCAATTACAAAAATCAAATTTTTTAATCCTGAAATCATTTGCTTTTCAACAAATTTAGAAAAATCTACTGATGAAAAATCTTTACCATTTTCATCCAGCAAAACAATAAAATCACCCGAATTGAATTGAGCTAAAATTAACTCTCCCTCCTTATGCCTTTGTTGCTCTTCAGTTAAGTTTTTTCTGTTTTTTAAGTCAGGAATTATTATTATTTCGAAAGGCAAATAATGCTTTAACCTCTTTACATATTCATCGATCCCCCTTCGTAAAAAATCAGAATCAGTTTTACCAATTACCAAAAGTTTAATTTTCATATACAACCGTCGGTTTTTTTATTCAGTAAATTTTTATAATTTTCGCAAAATAAATACCAAAGTTGAGTATATTGGCACAATTTATGGTTTGATTTTTGCGAAAACATATCGCAAACTTAAGAAGATTTGAAATGAAAACCTTGAAAAAAGCGTTACCATTATTTATCATATTCTCATTTATTTTCAATTTGGGGTCATTTACTTATAATCAAGAAATACCGCGCGATATTGCAATTGCTTTTAAAGTAGGTAGTGCTGAAGAACTAGCTCGATACTTCAATAATACAATAGAACTTGTAATACTTGACAAAGAAGATGTTTATAGCAAAATACAAGCTCAACAAATTGTAGACAATTTTTTTGCTGATCATTATCCAAAAAGTTTTGAATTTATCCATCAAGGAGGTAAAGGAGAATCGAAATTTGCAATTGGTAAGCTTGTAACTTTTAATGGAACTTTCAGGGTCACTATTTTAATAAAACTTAAAAACGACAAACCTTTCATTCATCAACTCAGAATAGAAACTGAAAATGATTGATAAAATTCTTGATGCATTTATTAAAAATGCAGTTGCAGAAGATATTGGTGATGGTGATCATTCATCCCTTTCCTGCATTCCGTCTACTGCTGAGGGTAAAGCTCAATTATTAATTAAACAAGAGGGAATTTTAGCTGGGATAGAAATAGCCCAAAAGATTTTTAATGCAATTGATCCAAATCTTAGTATACAGCTATTTTTACTTGATGGAAAAGAAATTCATCCTGGTGATCGAGCATTTATTATCAAAGGGAAAATTCATTCAATTTTACAAGCAGAACGACTTGTTCTGAATATATTGCAGCGAATGAGCGGTGTTGCCACTTCCACAAAAATTTATGTTGATAAATTAATTGGAACAAAAGCTAAAGTTTTAGATACTCGAAAAACGACTCCTGGAATGCGTTATCTTGAAAAACTGGCCGTAAAAATTGGTGGTGGTGAAAATCACAGAATGGGATTGTACGACATGATCATGCTAAAAGATAATCATATTGACTTTGCAGGAGGAATAGAGCCTGCAATAATAAAAACAAAAGAATATCTTAAAAAACTTAAGAAAAAAATTAAAATTGAAATTGAAGCCCGAAATCTCAGCGAAGTAACAGAAATTATAAGAGTAGGCGGTATTGATAGAATTATGTTTGATAATTTTAATTATAGTGATACCCGTGAAGCTGTACAATTAATTAATGGCAAATATGAAACAGAATCTTCGGGAGGTATAACACTTGATACAATAAGGAATTACGCTGAATGTGGAGTTGATTATATTTCAGTTGGAGCATTAACTCATCAGATAAAAAGTTTGGATATGAGCTTAAAAGCTATTTAATTTACATCATTGTAATTAGCTTTATAAGTTTTAGAATGTCGAAATCACCAATAAAAAAGAGGTCTTATATAAAAGTTAAAATTCACCAATTCAAAATTAAGGCTAAAAAAGCTTCCATGCCAGGTTTTGACGGTGTTCCGATATACTATGTTATTAAGTTTTTTATTTCTGGAGCAAAAAATGGATATTTGGCTACAAGAGCATCTGCAATTGCATTTAATTTTGCATTAGCCATTTTTCCAACCATGTTGTTTTTATTTACTCTTATTCCTTTTATCCCCGTTAAAAACTTACAAATAGAACTGCTTGAGCTAATTAAAGATTTTCTACCACAAAATGCATTTCAATATTTTGAATCTACACTTATTTCAGTTGTAACTGTTAAAAAAATTGGAGTTTTTTCACTCGGAGCATTTTTTAGTCTGATATTTTCAACAAATGCTGTACATGCTTTAATTCAAGCCTTTAATAATACGTATCATACAATAGATACCAGAAATTGGACTGCTATAAGAGTTGTATCAACATTTTTGGTATTTATGATTTTTATTTTACTAGCGTCATCAGTCTTATTAATTACTTTTGGACAGTTTTTTTTAGAGAAACTAGTTGAAGTAAATATACTTGAAATGAACATTATTTACTATCTCATAACATTTTCAAAATGGATAGTTATAATTGCTTTATTCTTTTTCTCAATATCGTTTTTATATTATTATGCCCCCGCAAAAAAAACACAGTGGAAATTTATATCGGTAGGTTCAACACTGGCGACTATTTTAGCACTTTTAACTTCGCTTGGATTTTCGTATTTTGTAAATAATTTTGGACAATACAATAAATTATATGGTTCAATTGGAACAATAATGGTTGTTTTATTGTGGTTATATTTTAACTCATTTGCCTTAATACTTGGTTTTGAACTTAATGCAAGTATAAACAATGCACAGCTTGAAACTACAAATGAATAAACACCTTGCAGTATGGATAAAAAATACGACCAAATTAGAAATGATTATCGACAAACACCGTTTGGTAAAAAAAATGTTAATCCCGATCCATTCAAACAATTTAGTGATTGGATGGATAGAGCAATAAATTCTGGCATTAAAGAACCTACTGCGATGGCTCTTTCTACGGTCGGAAAAAATATGCAACCATCAACTCGAATGGTATTGCTAAAAGAAATTAGAAACGATAGTTTTATATTTTACACCAATTATGATAGTAGAAAAGGTCATCAAATTTCAGAAATTCATTTTGGAAGTTTATTATTTTATTGGCCTGAGTTAGAAAAACAAATTCGAATTGAAGGTCGAATTGAAAAAGCATCTAAGGAAGTTTCTGAAGAATATTACTTAACCCGATCAGCTAAAAGAAGAATTGGTGCCTGGGCATCACCCCAAAGTCAGGAAATTCCAGATCGAAAATATCTTGAAGAAAAACAAGCAGAATTTGAGAATAAATTTGGAGGAGATCCAACAAAAAAGCCAAATAATTGGGGTGGATTTGTTTTAACACCATATATCATAGAATTTTGGCAAGGAAGGCCTAATCGATTACACGATCGTATAGAGTATTACCTGGATGATAACGATTGGAAAGTAAGAAGGCTTGCTCCTTAACTTTAAGTTTTCTCATACTTTTAAACATTAAAATAAATTAAGTTATTAAGACACAAATTCTAAAAAACTCTTCTTCTAAACTAAATACATTTGGAGGTGTATTCACACCTTCTATCCTAACAATTTTAGGTGTAATAATGTATTTAAGGTTTGGCTGGGTTGTAGGTAATGTTGGACTTGTAGGGACCTTAATAATTGTAACACTCTCAACTTCAATCACCTTTCTTACAGCACTTTCAATTGCAGCCATTGCAACAAATGCTCCTGTTAAAACTGGAGGTGCTTACTACATGATCAGCAGATCCTTAGGCGTTGAAATTGGCGGTGCTATAGGGATTCCATTATATATGGCTCAAGCATTTTCTATTGCATTGTATATTATTGGATTTTCTGAAAGTGTCATAACAATATTTCCAGTTTTAGATATTAAACTGGTTGGACTTGTAACCACACTTCTGTTAGGAATTTTATCTCTATTTTCAACCAAAGCAGCAATCCGATTGCAGTTTTTTATTTTAGGAGTAATCATATTGTCATTACTTTCATTATTTTTTGGAGGTCCTCTGCATGAAACACAATCAAATGTTTGGGTATTAAGCGCTGAGAATTCAACGGAGTTTTGGAAAGTGTTTGCGGTTTTTTTTCCTGCTGTTACAGGTATTATGGCTGGTGTTAATATGTCTGGGGATCTTAAAGATCCTTCTAAATCTATTCCTAGAGGAACTTTTTTAGCTATTGGTTTTGGATACATTATTTATATGAGTATTCCAATTATTTTAGCTTTATGGGTTGATCCATCCAATCTTAAAACAGATACATTAGTAATGTATAAAATTGCGTTTTGGGGAGGAGCTATTTTACTTGGAGTTTGGGGAGCAACACTATCAAGCGCAGTAGGAAGTTTGCTTGGTGCACCCAGAGTATTACAAGCACTTACCAATGATCAGGTATTACCCCGACAATTATCTTTTTTAGGAAAAGGTTCTGGTAATGAACAAATACCAAGAGCAGCTACAATATTCACTATATTGTTAACGCTGATTCTTGTTTACATGGGAAACCTTAATACAATTGCTCCTATTTTAACTATGTTTTTTCTTACCACTTATGGTGTATTAAATGTAACGGCAGGAATTGAAAAGTTTCTGGAAAGTCCATCATTCCGTCCCAAATTTAAAGTTCACTGGTTTTTTTCACTATTAGGAACAGTAGGTTGTTTTGCTGTGATGTTTTTAATTAATCCTTTAGCAACTATTCTAGCTATTTTATTTATAAGTGGAGTATATACCTGGTTAAGAAGACGTCGTTTAAAAACTACCTGGGGAGATGTCCGAAGTGGAATGCTTCTACAAATTATAAGGTACGCACTACTTCGGTTAGAAAAAGAAGCAAATCCAAAAAGTTGGCGTCCCAATATACTTGTTTTATCAGGGTCTCTTTCTAAAAGGTGGCATTTGATTGATTTTGCAAATGGAATTACCCAAGAAAAAGGATTATTTACTATTGCTACAATTCTCTCAGATAAGAAAGTCTCACAAGAAAAAATAAGTGAT
Organism: Bacteroidota bacterium; assembly: GCA_042584405.1. GTDB lineage: Bacteria > Bacteroidota > Bacteroidia > Bacteroidales > UBA12077 > UBA12077. The sequence continues at coordinate 8,062 of JBHOSR010000002.1, read as the reverse complement.
TTTGAAAAACAAATTACGGATTATTTAAACAGTAAAAAGATAAGAGCATTAGTGAGAGTTACAAGAGCAGAAAGTGTTTTCCCTGGTGCTATTCAGTTGGTAAATTCATATGGTTTAGGTTTGTTAGTGCCAAATACAGTTTTATTGGGAGAATCAAAGGTTCAAGATCATAAGGAGGAGTATGCGCAAATGATTAATCATTTCTATAAATCAAAACGAAATGTGATTATAATGCAAGATTTTGTGTCAGATGATTTTAGAAATAAAAAATCAGTAGATATTTGGTGGGGAGGATTAAAAGGAAATGGGGGTTTAATGATGATTCTTGGATATTTAATGCATAACAGTCCTTACTGGTCGAACATAAAAATTAACATAAAAATGGTTGTAAAAACCGATGAGGCTGCACATATGGCTCAAACAAATTTAAAAGAAATGCTGTCGAGTATGCGTGTTAACTTTAACACAAAAGTTCTAGTTTCAAAAGGTGAGTCATTTTGGAACATATTAAAACATGAATCATCAAATAGCGATTTAGTTATGCTCGGATTAAAAACTCCTGACGAAAATTTTACTGATTACTTTGAGAAATTAAAGGAAAATACCAATAGTATAAAAAAGAAAATATTTGTTTTAGCTTCACAAGATATCGAATTTAAAGATGTATTAAGCTAAAAAAAACGCACTTAAAAAGTACGCTTTAATTTATATTATCAATATTATTACTGACAGTGTAAGTAACTATCTACTAAATCACGCAATTCTACATCTTTTCCATATAATCTTTCACTTAAATCTTTATCATTATATGATTTCAATTTTTTAGCAACCTGATCAATTGTACCTGCTGGGAAAATTCCATTCTTTTCAAAAAACTTACGCTTCTCAATCAGTTTATCGGCCGATTCCCAACATGATTGTGGTAAATGTTCCAATTTTTCAAGTTTATCTTTATGCGCTTCATCAAATATATTTACATCCATATATAATTTTTCTGCCATTTCCATCGAATTTGGCATTTCTAATCCGTGTTGAGCTGCTAAAATAATTCCAGCCATAAAAAGGTATATATTTGCTGATCCATCACCCGATCTTAATTCAACAGTCTGTTTTCCAGGAACGTATGGAATTCGTCCAGTTTCCTGGGGATTAGCGTCTTTAATCATGCTTGTATCTGCTATCCAACCTAAGGGAACCCTTACAAGAACCGAACGATTTCTGTCTCCCCAGCAAATATTCGTAGGAGCTTCCTGATGAGGGACTAAGCGCAAATATGATGTAGGAATTGTATTTCCAAATGCAGTTAAAGGAGCTGCTAAATCCAGAATACCAGCAACCATTTTCTTGGCTTCAATACTTAAACCATCTCCCTCAACCATCATGTTACAACTATCTTTCTCGAGCAACATATGAATATGTAAACCACTTCCAGCTTTCCCAACAGTAATTTTTGGAGCAAAACTAATATTTACACCATACTCATTCCCAAGCATTCTTAATATCCATTTTGCAATAACCAGCTGATCAACTGCATCTTGCGGATCTACAGGTAGAAACTCTATTTCTTGTTGTTCATATAATTCATCGCCGCTTATAAAATTTCCAACTTCTGAATGTCCATATTTAATTTGGCCACCACACTGCGAAATCAGACTCATGGCTTCTTTACGAATATCACCATTCTTTGTAAATGGAGGAGATTCATGATATCCTTTTTGGTCTACACCCGGGTATAAATCTTCTTTTTCACTTACTACATAATATTCAAGCTCACCCATAGCTTTAAAATCATATCCTGTTGATTTGTGAAACTCTTCAATTGCTTTTCTTAAGATATGTTCAGGTGCACTCTCCAATGGTAGTCCTTCGCGAGTATAAAAACTGCACAAAATATCTAATGTTGGATAATTTGAGAAAGGATTTACAAAAGCAGTTTTGAATCTAGGAATTACATACAAATCACTTGAGCCCGCTTCAATATATGAGAACAAGCTTGAGCCATCAACGCGTTCACCAGTTGATAGGAGATCTTCAAGATGTTGCTTGCTATTTAACACAAAATTGAGTGATTTTAATTTTCCATCTTCACCTACATACCGAAAATTAACCATTTCAATTTCGTTTTCTTCAATAAAATATATTATATCCTGGCGTGTAAATTCCGAGGCTGGTTTTTTTAGAAACTGAACCAAAGGGTTCGGATTTAATCTGATTTCTAATTCTTTCATGTTGTAGTTTTTGCATTAAAAAAGGATTACTAAACTAATGAGAAAACTTTAAAAGTCAATAGCTTGAAGTCCTTTTTAAATATTTTTATTTATACAAATTCTATTATTAACTGATTTTCAGGATAAATTATATTTTATTTTAAATGTGCAATTCTTTCTTCAAGCACTTTTATTTTAGCTTCTGCATCTTCCTTTTTCTTTTTTTCAATATTTACAACACTCTCGGGAGCATTATTAACAAAGTGTTCATTACTCAATTTTTTAATTACAGAAGTTAAAAATCCTTTATTATATTTTAGTTCTTCGTTTAGTTTCTTAATTTCTTCTTCAACATCAACCAAATCACCCAATTCAATATAAAACTCTGCTGATTTTACTAAAAAGGAAACAGCTCCATCTATTTTTGATTCGGTACATTTTACAGACGAAAGATTGGCCATTTTCAATATACAAGAATCATAATTACTATCATATTCTCCTTTTACCTTTAATGTAAGTAATTCTTTTTGTGCAATGTTATTTTCGTTGCGAACGTTTCGAATAGCTGTAATAATTTCTTTAACTCTCTCAAAAGATTCGAGTATATTTTCATTATAAGATTCAGCTTCTGGCATTTTCTCAACCATAATGCTTTCACCTTGCTTACGATCTTCCATTAACTGCCATATCTCTTCAGTAATAAAAGGCATTATTGGATGAAGGAGCTTTACTAAGGTATCAAAAAATACTAATGTCTGATCATACGATTTTTTATCAATAGGTTTTTGATACACAGGCTTAACCAGCTCCAGGTACCAAGAAGAAAATTCATCCCAGAATAATTTATATACCGACATTAATGCATCAGACAACCTAAATTTTTGGTATAAATCATTAATTTCATCAATTTCGCTATTTAATCTGTTTTTAAACCACTCTATTGTTTGTTTTGATGACTCTGGTTGTTCTATAGTTTCATCAACCTGCCAGCTCTTCACTAAGCGAAATGCATTCCAGATTTTATTTCCAAAATTTCGCCCCTGTTCTGTCAAACTTTCATCAAAAAGCAAATCACCTCCTGCAGGAGAACATAATAACATTCCTACACGAACACCATCTGCACCATACTTCTTCATTAATTCAATCGGATCCGGTGAGTTCCCAAGTGATTTTGACATTTTTCTTCGTAAATGATCGCGAACTATTCCGGTTAAATAAACATTCTTGAATGGTTTATCATCTTTATATTCATATCCTGCCATAATCATTCGGGCAACCCAGAAAAACAAAATTTCAGGGGCTGTTACTAAATCATTTGTAGGATAATAATAATTGTAATCTTTATTATCGGGATTATTTATACCATCAAAAACAGATATTGGCCATAACCAAGATGAGAACCATGTGTCTAACACATCTTCATCTTGTTTTAATTCATTAATGCTAAGATTTGGATTTCCTGATTTTTCCTTTGCCAATTTAAGGGCTTCTTCTACTGTTTCTGCAACAACATAGCCACCTTCAGGTAAATAGTAAGCAGGGATTCGATGCCCCCACCATAACTGTCTTGAAACGCACCAATCCTTTACATTTTCCATCCAATGTTTATACGTATTTTTAAATTTTGGTGGATGAAACTGAATATTATCATTCATTACATTTTCTAATGCAGGTTTAGCTAAATTTTCCATTTTCATAAACCATTGCATAGAAAGTTTTGGCTCAATTACTGCATCTGTTCTTTCAGAATATCCAACTTTATTAGCATAATCTTCAATCTTAACGATATGACCTGCTTGTTCCAAATCCTTAACAATAAGCGCTCTAACCTTAAATCGATCTTCTCCAATATAAAGTTTAGCACTTTCGTTCATTGTTCCGTCATCATTGAAAATATCTATAGATTCAAGATTATGTTTATCGCCAATTTCATAATCATTAATATCATGTGCTGGTGTAATTTTTAATGCTCCAGTTCCAAATTCTTTGTCAACATATTCATCAATAATTATAGGTATAGAACGATTTATTAAAGGAACAAATACTTTTTTTCCATGCAAATATTTAAATCGCTCATCTTCTGGGTGCACACATACGGCAGTATCACCTAAAATAGTTTCCGGACGAGTAGTTGCAATAGTAACAAAAGTATCTTCGCCATCTACTTTATAGCGTACATAATATAATTTTGACTGAACCTCTTTATAATTTACCTCTTCATCAGATACAGCGGTTTTTGCTTCTGGATCCCAATTCACCATCCGAACTCCTCTGTATATGAGCCCTTTATTAAATAAGTCAATAAAAACCTTTATTACGCTTTCCGACATATCTACGTCCATGGTAAATTTTGTTCGAGCCCAGTCACACGATGCTCCAAGCTTTTTAAGTTGCTCTAAGATAATACCACCGTGTTTTTCTTTCCATTCCCACGCATGTTCAAGAAATTTCTCTCGGGTTAACTTATTTTTATCAATTCCTTCTTCTTTTAATTTTGAAACAACTTTTGCTTCTGTTGCAATAGAAGCATGATCAGTACCAGGAATCCAGCATGTATTTTTTCCCTGCATACGTGCGCGACGGACTAATATATCCTGAATTGTATTGTTTAACATATGTCCCATATGAAGAACTCCTGTTACATTTGGTGGAGGAATTACTATGGTATATGGTTCACGATCATCTGGTTCCGAATGAAAAAAATCATTATCCATCCAGTACTTGTACCACCTATCTTCTGTTAATGAAGGATCGTATTTTGCAGGAATATCCATTTCGCTAATATTTCTTTTTATTCTACTTCGATTAATTTTGAAAAGTCTGTAAAAATATAAATTAATTCCCAAAATTCTTTTTATAATACATATTAATCAACATTCGTATTTTAGAAATATTCAATAACATATTTTAATTTGCTAATAAAAATTAACTTTGTACATCAGATAAAATTCATTCATATTATGAAAAAAACAATTCTAAGCTTACTTTTAATTAGCATGATAGCTGTTACAGCGTATTCGCAAGAAGAAATAAATACAAATCAGGATACAAAAGACATACCTGAAATATATTTTGAAAACACAACACACAATTACGGTAATATTGAATACAATAGTGATGGTAATTGCGAATTTACATTTAGAAATAATGGAAATGAGCCTTTACTATTAACAAATGTAAAAGCATCGTGCGGTTGTACTACACCTACCTGGCCTAAAGAACCTATTAAAAAAGGAAAAAAGGGAACTGTTGTGGTAAAATATAATACAAAAATTGTTGGGTCTTTTACTAAAACAATCCGCGTATATTCGAATGCTAAAACATCTCCAGTAACGTTAAGAATTACAGGGACAGTGTCAAAGGTTGCAACCAGTAGTCAATAAATTAACAATTAATATATTATCGATTTAATAATTACAATATGCCACAAATATCACAAAAAGGACAAATGATGCCTGCTTCGCCAATTAGGAAGTTGGTGCCTTATGCAGAAGAAGCTAAGAAGAAAGGACACAAAGTTTATCATTTAAATATTGGTCAACCAGATATCCCAACCCCAGAAGTTGCTTTAGAAGCTGTAAAAAATATTACAGAAAAAGTTATTGAATACAGTCATTCTGCAGGAAATGAATCGTACCGAAAAGGATTAGCCAAATACTATCAGGGAGTTAATATAGATGTTGATCATACCGAAATGTTAATAACAACTGGAGGTTCAGAAGCAATAACTTTTGCCTTTTTATCAACATTAAATCCAGGTGATGAAGTAATTATTCCTGAACCTTTTTATGCAAACTACAATGGCTTTGCAGTTTCAGCAGGAGTTGTGGTTAAGCCAATTACATCGTCTATAGAGACTGATTTTGCTTTACCTGCAATTGAAGAGTTTGAAAAATTAATTACACCAAAAACTAAAGGTATTGTAATTTGCAATCCTAACAATCCAACTGGATACTTGTATTCAGAAGCAGAATTGCAACAATTAAAAATTTTAATCGATAAATACGATTTATATTTATATTCAGATGAAGTTTATCGTGAATTCTGTTACGATGGAAACGCACATTTTTCTGCAATGAACCTTAAGGGTATTGAGCAAAATGTAATTATGATGGACTCTGTTTCGAAGCGATATAGCATGTGTGGAGTTCGGGTTGGTGCTTTAGTTACAAAAAATAAAGATGTAATTAATACAGCAATGAAATTTGCTCAAGCTCGTTTATGTCCTCCATCTTTTGGGCAGTGGGCTAGTGAGGCCGCATTAAATACACCAAATGATTATTTCGAAGAAGTTTATAATGAATACATCGATAGACGAAATTTTATGGTTGATGCATTGAATAAAATAGAAGGTGTATATTGTCCAAAACCAAAAGGCGCTTTTTATACTGTTGTTAAACTTCCAATTGATGATTCTGACAAGTTCTCACAGTGGATTTTAAGTGAATTTGATTATAATAAGCAAACTGTAATGATGGCTCCAGCAACAGGATTTTATGCAACTCCAGGTTTAGGAAAAAACGAAGTTCGAATTGCATATGTACTTAAAAAAGAAGATCTAGCAAAAGCAATGGAGACTTTAGAGGCTGCTTTAAAAGTTTATCCAGGAAGAACAATCTAATTAAGCCAAATATTAACAAAAAACCGAAGCTATTTGCTTCGGTATTTTATTCAAAATCTTCATAAATCAAGTATTTTTTTCGAATTTCTTTAAATTCTTCAAGGTCTTGTTGCCAACTTTTTCTTATATCTTCCTGACTTATTCCCGATTCTATTTGTTTTTGTAAAGATTCTGTGCCAGCCAGTTTCTTAAAAAAGGAAGTGAAAAACTCCTCTTTGTTGGGAAATTTATTATACGAATCAATTAACCAATCTAAATATATTTTATTCCACCCTTCTTTAGGTATAAAATTTCTTAAGTCTTCGCCATAACATTCTTTATTCTTGTATCTTGGATATTTTGCCATACCAGGGATGCTCATAGGAATAAAACTAAAATCACCATCTAGTTCTGGATGACCGTAAACCTCGAAAGGCACCATTGTTCCCCTACCTTCACTTATAACGGTTCCTTCAAACAAGCACATTGAAGGATAAAGTCTAACTGAATGTTCATTTGGTAAATTAGGAGAAGGTTTAATAGGAAGAGAAACAGGTTTACCATGATAGTAATTTTGACAAGGTATAACTTTCAGATTGCATTTTACTCCATTTTTTAGCCAACCTTCACCGTTAATCATCTGTGCAAATTCACCAATAGTCATACCATATACAATAGGAATAGGATGCAATCCTATAAAAGAAACATTCTCCTTTTCTAAAATGGGTCCATCAACGTATCCTGAGTTTGGATTTGGACGGTCTAACAGTAACAAAGGAATATTATGCTCAGCACATGCTTCCATTACATAATGTAATGTAGAAATATAAGTATAAAATCTAGCACCAACATCCTGAATATCGAAAATCACTAAGTCTAGATCAGAAAGATCTTCTGGTAATGGTTTTTTATGCCCACCATATAAAGATACAATTGGTAATCCTGTAATAGAATCGATTTCATTTTTTACAACTTCTCCAGCATCAAAATCACCTCTAAAACCATGTTCTGGAACAAATACCTTCATTATTCTCACCATTTCTATACCTCTTGACAATAAAGTATCAACAAGATGCTTATCATTTACCAAGGAAGTATGATTTGCAACAATAGCTACTTTTTTATTTTTAATTATCGGAAAGTATTTCTCGATCTGATCTGCACCGGTCTCTATCAATGACATCTTGGATTCAGAAGATTGTCCTGAGCAATTAGCAAAAACAATTAATATTATCAAAAAAAGATTACACAAATT
>JBHOSR010000001.1:0-91221 GCA_042584405.1 Bacteroidota bacterium | reverse complement strand
TATAGTTTCCTGTTTTTAAATCTATCTCAGATAAGACTTTAAAATTATCTCTTACTATTAATTTTGCCCCTATTTCAGCAGCTATTTTCATGCTTTTCTCAACATTCGATCTAGCAAGACTATAATTCTTCTGTTTTAGATATGTCTTAGCTAACATGCTATAAATATTAGCATATAAGTCTTTATCTAAATCCTTTTCAATAACTTCGAGAGATAATTTATAGTTGGCAAGAGCTCTAGAATTATCTTCAAATTCAAGATATATGTCTCCAATATATTTATAACATACAGCCTGACCTGATACCTGGTTTATTTCAACTCTTAATTCCAGTGCTTTATTGAAATTCTCTAATGCTTCAGTATTTTCATTACTCAACATTTGCGTTCGCCCAATATTTAAATGTACATAGGCTAACATTCTTTTATGACCTAATTTCTCGGCAATTACTTTTCCCTTATTTAAATTCTCCAAAGCATTATTATAATAACCCTGGTAAATTTGTAAATTCCCAATATTAATATATGCATAGCCTTCTTCTTCGGTTTCTTTATATTTTTGAGCTAATGCCAAACCTTTGTAGTAATAATCCATTGATTCCGAATAATTCCCCAGAATTCGATATGCAACTCCAATAAAGCTGTGTGCTTCTATCAGATCTTTGTGGTTGTTAAACATTTCTGCAAATTTAATGGCATCCAATCCATAATCGATTGATTTCTGAGGTTCTGAGTTTCTAAGTTGCCAGCTTAATTTATTTAGAATTTTAGATTTTGCAGAATCATTTGCATTTATTAACAGTTTATAGAGACTATCTATTTGTGGATTGTTTTGGGCTAAAAGGCTAATTGAAACAATGAAAAAAATAAGGAATAATACATTCTTTTTCATGACATTAGTATATATTCAAAGATATAAAAATACATACAATATTTAAGACAAAATAGTGTTTTTTACTCTGAATGTCATATTTTACATTAAAGTACCAGAATCGATGATTAATATAAGGAACTATTTGATTTAAAATGCTCTTATGGCTCTAACTCTATAAGTACTACTTCTATTATCGTCAATTACTACTCCGGTTATTACAGAATAATCATATGCTTGATTAGCTGAATATTCAGTTGATGTCCAGTATGTTCCATTGCTTGTATTTAATCCATTGGTGCTACCATCACTATCATTCTCTAAGATGCGATTAATTTCATAAGCTGCAATGTGCAACAATTTCATTTCCCAAACAGATGGTAAGTACCATTCGGGTCCTTTGAGTCTGCATGTAGATGCAGCATTAGAAGCAGGAAATATCAAAAGAATTGAATCTGTATTGGAAACACCATCATGAAAACTTGTAGCACCAGTTGTAGTATTTCCACTGCTATATATATCTCCAACGCTTGTATCATCAAGATCGGCTATTAAACCATGTTGCCCATCAGGGCTTACATAAAATATAATTCCCCCTAAGTATAACTCGCCTATTCTTTTAACCGTATCAATTCCTATTACAGATTTCCATTTTGGTATTCCAGATTCTATTCCTAAAACCTGGCTTTCTGCACCAGTATTTAATGATTGCCATTTTGAACCATCATAATACGCTAAATCACCAATAGTCGGATTAACAATAGAAATAAAATTTGAGGTGTCAATAAGGTCTGGAAGATTTGTCAAATCATTATAGTCGCCGCTAAAATCGTCTGATGCATTTTGATCCCAACCAGTAAATGTTGGACGATTCGATAAATCGTTATAATTACCGCTAAAATCATCGGTTACATCTTTATCCCAACCGGCAAATGTAGGAGTATTAACTAAATCAGTATAATTTCCACTGAAATCATCCAAGGCATTTTTATCCCACAAATTAAAATCCGGTAGATTATCTAAATCATTATAATCGCCACTGAAATCATCATTTGCACTCATATCCCATCCCGAAAAATTAGGAAGGTTAGTTAAATCATTGTAGTTACCACTAAAAGCATTACCCGCTTCATCGGCAAATTTAGCATAAGGAACACTTAATAATTGATTAGCTCCCAACGCTGTTCCATTAACTGTTATTTGTAAGAAAAACATACCTTCAGACCAGTCTATACTTGTAAAATCGTCACTGCTTGTTCCGCTTCCAATTTTTAAATTAACTAATCCTATTTGATTTGTAACTTCATTAAAGGTTTCAGTGTATATTGCTATACCTGTAGCAGTACCATATAGAATTGATATTTCAAGTTCTACATTTTCATTGGACATAACTTCTCCATCGGAGTTTCGTAAAACAGCCTGATAATTAAACGCATCTGGTGACTGAGCGGGCAAAATAAAATTGAACACCAAAACTGAAACTATTACGAGTAAAAGTTTTTTCATAACACAACTGTTTTTAATAACATTAACGCCATATAAAATAACCCGGAGGTTATATAATTAAGAGATTGAGAGTATATAATATATAAATACGCGAAAGCTTATAAAAAAGTTATATTCTATGGGGCAATACAGGTATCAAAACGTAAAAATTTACATGAACATATTAAAATTCATGACCAAAAGATAAAATTTCCTGATTAAAAACACACTTTATGACGACAAAGTTTCTTCATTTAATCTTCATATTAATAACTTAATTTTATAAATTAAGGATTTAATTTATATACACGTTTCTTTAAAATACAGACATCATGAAAAGATTAAGTTTTATTATAGCTGCATTATTATTGACGAGCATTTTGCAAGCTCAAAAACAAGACACACAAGCATTTGAGCCTAACAAAATAAAAATTGAAAAAACGTATAAAACACCTGAAAAACTTTCTGTTGATGTTATCATTAAAGATAGCAGAACGTCATCGAAAGTGTTTAGTGAAAAAATAATACGATCAATTGCAAGCTTCATTAAAGAAAGTTATCCCAATACGAATATTAACTTCATCCGTAACCTTAGAAATGATTTTAATCCTGAAACCGATAAAATATTGGTACAAATAGATATCATAAATTATAACGTTTTACGAAAAGGAAATCAATGGAATGCAAAAACTATTATTGATGTTGTTGTAATTGATCTAAGAACGAATCAAATTAAAAAATACAAAGAAAGAATCAGTCATATTTCAACACAGGTTAATAAAAACGGAACTCAATTTGCTAAACAAGCATTAAATGCATCATTTAAGATAGCCGTGTTAAAATCGGTAAAATATATTGAAAAATCCATTCATGGAGAAACAAAATATGAACTAATAAGGTCTAAACAGAAATCCTTAACAGATAAAAACAAAAAAATAGAGGAACAAACCATTCCCAAAGAAACTGAACATACCGAAAAAAACGAAAATATCTTTGTTTCGGATGTAGATATTAACATTCCAACTGCTACTGAAAAAAATGTTAACCGATATGCTTTAATTATAGGCAACGAAGATTACAATTCGTACCAAAAAGGATTAACCAATGAATCGAATGTTGAGTTCGCTGAACGCGATGCAAAAACCTTTAAACAATACGCGGAAAAAACCTTAGGAATTCCTGATGAAAATATTATACTCATGATAAATGCCCAGGTTGTAGAGTTTAGCAAATCGATAGAGAAGCTTAATGTTATAACAAAGAATCTGGGTGGTGATGCAGAGATATATTTTTATTATGCTGGTCATGGTTTCCCCGACGAAGAAACAAAAGAACCTTATTTAATCCCCGTTGATGTTAGTGGAACCGATCTTAATTATGCTATTCCATTAAACGAAGTTTATCAGAAACTAACCGAGTATCCATCAAAAAGAGTCACTATTTTTTTAGATGCGTGTTTTAGTGGTGGAGCGCGGAATCAAGGCCTGGTGGCAGCTCGTGGAGTTAAAGTTCAGCCAAAAGTGAATTTATTAAAAGGTAATCTTATTGTTTTTACCGCAAGTTCGGGAACTCAATCCTCGCTACCTTATAAAGAACAACAACATGGATTATTTACATATTATTTACTCAAAAAACTTCAAGAAACGAATGGTAATGTAAGCCTTTCGGATTTAGCAGACTATGTAAACAAGCAAGTCGCTGTAAAATCAGTAATGATTAACGATAAAGAACAAAATCCACAGGTAAATATCAGTCCTGATGTTGAAAATAATTGGATAAATTGGAACATTAGATAGTAAGTATAAACTCACTAAGTGTAATAATGTTCATAGGCTTTATGCCTACCCGTTAGGTGCATAATATATCGAAATGCCATCCTTAACTAAGGTTAGGATGTTTTTTTCTTTATCATCCGCAATTTGCAGTTCATCATTCGATGTTTGTTTTTCAACCTTCGATCTTTGCTTTATACTCTAACGTTATTTGTTTTTTTAATTACTCTGACTATTTTGCGGCCATTACTAACCTAACTAAATATTTATTATGAAGAATTTAAGAATGTTATTTGGGATTACCGTTTTTTCAATGGCTGTATTATTTAATTCGTGTGAAGAGGGCGCAAATTCTGTAGTAGAGGATCAAGAAGTAAGTGTAGAAATTTTAAATCAACTCCAAGAACTTGGTTTTAGCACTCATAACGTTAAAAAAGAAGATGGTGGATATGTTGTCGAAGGTGATATTTTCATGTCGGAAGATGATATCTGGGCTTTATCAGAAGGCAGTGCATTAAGAACTGCAGCAGAAGAACAGTACCGTACAACTAATCTTGTAACTGGTTTACCAAGAGTTATTACTGTATCTGTTGATTCTAAGCTTCCAAGTAATTTTGGTCCAGCTTTAGACGAATGTATAGATCGTTATAATAATTTGAATTTAGATATTACTTTTCAAAGAATAACTGCTGGTGGCAAAGGTAAAAACAGGGTTGTAGCTGATATTAGCATTGTTGCTGGTCCAAGAAAATGGAATAGACCTGATCGCTGGGGTTATATTACTTTAGGACAAGGTGGATTCCCTTCAGGTGGTGATCCATATGAAGAAGTTAAAATGAATGGCGAATATTTCAGTACTAAAGCAGTTAACTATGTAGCACTTGTTTTAGCGCATGAAATTGGACATAATATTGGTTTCCGTCATACAGATTTTATGGACAGATCCTTCAGTTGTGGTGGTGGATATGCTAATGAAGGCCAAGCTGGTGTTGGAGCTATTCACATTCCTGGAACTTCTGTGGATGCGGAATATGGTTCTTGGATGCTTTCTTGTTCTGATGGTGGTGACCGTCCGTTTACAAATAATGACAAAGCTGCTTTAGATTATTTATACTAGAATTAGAATATTATAAAAAAAAGCCTGATAAATTATCAGGCTTTTTTTATTTAAAGTACAATTATCTTGCGTATCTTCTTAAATCCTTGATCCGATTTGAGTTCGATAAAATATATCCCCGGAATAAATTTATCCATGGGTATACTTTTAATCATCCCATAATTAGTCTCTTCATAATAATAAATTCTTCCAGAACTATCATAAATTCTTACAGTAGTAGCACCATCTTCTCCGTCGATAATATTTAATTCTTGGTTTCTATTTAATGGATTAGGAAAAACTAACAAACTACCTGGGGGATTAAAAAACACCTCTTCTTCGTGGCTTATAATTTCTTTTAAATCATCTCTTTCTAATCGAATTCTATATACATTCCTATTAGGATTTGGATTATTATCAATTAACTCGAAATTATTATTTAATACAGGTTCTATTCTTTGAACTATGTTATAATTCCCATTTTCAATTCTTTCAAGATTTAGTGCTAACAGCCGGTAGTTTGATGCCAGTTTTAAATTGAGCAATACAGTATCAGTAACATATTGCCTAGGAATAAATGAAATAAAATAACAATCCACGTTCTGAGTTGAATAATTTATTGTTTTACTTCTAAATCCTTTAACCTCATTAACAACAGGCGATACAGAATAATTCAAATATTCCATTTCATCATCTTCAATTATTAAAAAAGTGTCAGTTGTAATTAAAAAAGGTTCCAAAAACTTGTCTTCTAGTCTATATATTTCGTAGCTATCTGCATTAAATATTGAATTCCAAAAAATTAATGCTTCGTCATCACAGTTCATTCCAACAGATAAATCAGGTGTTCGTGAAATCAAAAATGTATCGGATAAAAATTCATTGTTATTTGATTTAAGTCTTATTTGCACTAAAGCACTTGTATCAAGTACCTGCCATTCATAATAATTATCTGTAAAGTCTATTAACTCATCTAATATATGCCAAGTTCCATCATCAATTTTTCTATATTCAATACTCCCAGTTTCTGAAGCCATTTCCCACCCCCATCTTATTTGGTAAATTTCATACGCCTTAAGACTGTTCTCTTTAAATGGAAATATCCACTGAAATCCACCTTCATATTCATATGCAATGCTAAAACTCTGTTCATTTTGGATCTTGTTTCCATATACATGTAATTCATATACTCCTGCATTTGGCTCAGTTAAAGTGATCTGTTCAATATTATTTATGTGGTCTTTAGCTCTTACTGCAAGTTTAGAAATTGAATCAATATGAGGATAATGATTTAACATCCAAGGCTCCCAAACACTACCAGAAGAAATTTCATGTAACTCCATATCAATATCATTAATTAAAGCTTTTTCGGATCCTGCATCAGCTTCAATATCATGCCATACGATAGTAACTTTAAATATATTTGTATTTTCCGGGATGGAAATATTAAATACTTTTTCCTGAGATTCTGATAATTTATCTGTAATAAAACGATTTTCTAATACTGTTTCAATAGCTCCAAGTGCATCAACGCTGCCATATCCAGCTTCAAAATCAATCTCTGACCTGCCAACATCATCAGCACTATTTATTAAAATCGATTTTATTAATGATGCATGAGGTAAATTTCCATTATTATCTTTATACGCATTTTGAACTAATAAACTTATACCTGAAACCAAAGCCGCCGACTCAGATGATCCATTATAACCATAAGCCACAAGTTCTGGTTTCACTCTACCATCAAAAGCCGGTCCCCTACTGCTTAATTTTTTTACCTTACCATAACTATCTATTTCACCAACTGTAATTATATTTTTTGCAGTTTTAAACTGACCTGTTAAATTTGCATATCCTTCAATTCCTGCATAAGTTCCTATAATACTCGTGTCAGTTCCTAAATTCCCAGATGAAAAAACATGAAGAACTTCTTGTAAATCATTACACTGAATATCGTATTGTTGCGATTCTAAACCATAGTAATTTTCTACTTGATCAATTCCATAAGAATGGTTTTGAACCGAAATTTTATCATTAAGTATTAAGGCATTATCATCTGGAAATAAATTAGAAAAATCTGATGAGGTAATTTCTGCCTTCCGTGCAACTCCTTTACCTTTTGGTCCGTTATTACCTGCTCCGGCTATCAATGTTGACATCATTGTAGCATGTAAGGATAACACTCCAGAACTATTTTTAATATTCTTTATTCGACCATTATAATCAATATCAGTTGTATCAAATAAATTTTCTTTAACTGAAACTGTTAATCCCAGACCAGCATATTCCGGATATCGAATATGAACTGATTCAATTTTATTTGCAGCTAAATCTGAACCATCCATTAATCTGTTTTCAACAACATTGCGGTTTGAAACATCAATAAAATTAACAAATTTATTATATGATAATCTTAATATTTGATCGTTATTTATCTCTTTAATTTCGTAAATATCAGAATACTTCGTTTTTGAATATTTTAAACCAGAGGCATTCTTTTCTAACCAATTATTAAATGCAGTAATATCATTAACTTGTACTCTAATATCAATTTTCTGAGAACTTTTACTACTTATATTAATATTGGGAGCAATCTTATTCTTCTTTGAAATATCAATCCTGTTTTCTAGATTCTGGGAAATCACATTTAGGGAAGTAAATACTAGCAGTAAACTAAAAACAAAAATTCTGCGAATCATCTTTAAATTATAAGCAAGTATATTTTTCATTCTTTTATTAACCAAAACCTGTATTTAATTCTAATTTCTTTTCTCAATTATACTACTTTTTTTAAGAGATTCTATTATTCTTTATCAATAATTAATTAAATCATCAATCTATAAAAAAATTAGATTTTATTATCATTGCAAATGTAATAATTTGATGAAAACGCTAACTAATTTAATATCTTTATCAACTCAAAAAATAAACATATAGAATTTAATGGAATTACTTAAAGCACAAAACATAGATAAAAAGTTTGTTAATCATTTGGCACTGGACAATGTAAATGTTAACATTCCTGAAAATAGCATTTACGGGCTCCTTGGTCCGAATGGTGCCGGAAAAACAACTTTAATAAGAATTATAAATAGAATTACAGCGCCTGATAAAGGCGAAATCTTTTTAAAAGGTAGACCTTTGCAACCTGCAGATGTATATAAAATAGGATATTTACCCGAGGAGCGTGGTCTGTATAAGAAAATGAAAGTTGGCGAACAAGCATTATATCTTGCACAATTAAAAGGTCTATCGAAACGTGACGCTTTAAAGAAATTAAAATACTGGTTCGAGAAATTTGAAATTCAACCCTGGTGGGATAAAAAAGTTGAAGAACTTTCGAAAGGAATGGCACAAAAAGTACAGTTTATAACAACCATATTGCACGAACCAGAGCTTCTAATTTTTGACGAACCTTTTAGCGGATTCGATCCTATAAATGCAAACTTGCTAAAACAAGAAATTCTTGAACTGAAGAAAAAAGGCGCAACTATCATTTTTTCTACACACAATATGGGATCTGTTGAAGAACTATGTGATCATATTACATTAATCAATAAATCCAGAAATATATTAGAAGGCCAGGTTGATGAAATTCGCCAAAAATATAAATCAAATATTTACGAAATATCATTTAATGGAGAAATTGAAAAACTTGAGAATTCATTAAATAAACATTACGAACTTATTGATAAAACTAAAGTTAATGGAAACAAGGCTGTGCGTGTAAAATTATTACACCAAACCAACGAAAATGAGCTTTTATCGCTTATTATTCCAGCTGTCGAAATAATATCATTTAAGGAAATCATTCCAAGTATGAACGATGTTTTCATTAAAGTGGTTAACGAATATAAAAATTAATGATCTGAAACTTGAACAACTATGAATAAAATCAAACTAATAATATTACGCGAATATTTAACCAGAGTAAAGAAAAAATCATTTATTGTAATGACCATTTTAGGTCCTGTCTTATTTGCAGCCATGATGATTGTACCTGCCTGGTTAGCATCGTTGGAAGATACTGATGTTAAAAATATTGCAGTAATCGATAGTTCAGGTATTTTTTTAAATAAAATTCCTGATACAGATTATATGAAATTCGAGTATCTACAAAATACTACTTTATCAGAAGTGAAAAATGATTTTTCGGATTTAAATTACTATGCAGTTTTACAGATTTTGCCTAGCATAACATACGAACCAACCGCTGTACATCTATTTTCTGAGAAACAACCTAGTTTTTCAGTAAAATCGCACATTGCAAATGCAATGGAAAAAGAACTAAAGAATCGAAAACTCAGAGCACATGGAATTGACGACAAAATTCTGAATTCGATAAAATCAGATGTATCCATTCGCACCATTCAATGGACTGAGGATGGAGGAATTAAAGAAGGATCTACGGAAGTAGCTATGATTGTAGGTTATGCAAGCGGGTTTCTGATCTATTTCTTCATATTTATTTTTGGAGCTCAAGTTATGCGTGGAGTTATTGAAGAAAAAACAAGCCGCATAGTTGAAATAATTATTTCTTCGGCAAAACCATTCCAACTTATGATGGGTAAAATTGTTGGAATTGCAATGGTAGGATTAACACAATTTCTGCTATGGATTGTTTTAACAACTGGAATAGTTGCTGGTATTAAAACAGTTTTCTTCCCCGAACTAGGAACTAAAAATGCACAAGAAGTTGTTGTACAAGATCTTTTTGAACAACAAAACATGGCCCAAGTTGATCAAATACAAGCTCAAGATCTCGATAAGATCAACAGCATATTTAATTCCATAAAATCCGTCGAATTTGGTACCTTATTTGGCTCATTTATATTTTTCTTTTTAGGAGGTTATTTATTGTATGGATCTTTATTTGCTGCTATAGGATCTGCTGTCGATAACGAAACAGACACGCAACAATTTATGCTTCCAATCACCATACCGCTAATTTTAGGAATGTTTGTTATGATGAACGCAATACAAAATCCAGATAGTGCGGTAGCATTTTGGTTTTCGATTATTCCGCTTACATCTCCAATAGTTATGATGGTTCGAATTCCGTTTGGAGTGCCATATTGGGAACTTGCTTTATCAATGAGTTTATTGGTATTAACATTCTTGGGATCAGTATGGTTAGCTGGCAAAATATATCGTACAGGAATCTTGATGTATGGTAAAAAAGTGAATTACAAAGAACTATGGAAATGGATAAGATATAAATCATAGCAAAATATTCAATTAATTGCTTTATTTTTTAAAAACTATCTGTTTACTTAGCAGATAGTTTTTTATTTAAATAAACTTTTATGAGAATTGCCATTATCGACATGGGTACAAACACTTTTAATTTACTTATTGTCGAAATTTCTGATAATAATAAATACAAAATTTTATTTAGAGATAAGGCGGGTGTTAAATTAGGAAAAGGTGGAATTAACAAAAAAATCATTACTCCTGAAGCCTTTGATCGAGGCATAATTGGAGTCGAAAAGCATTTAACAACCATTAAAACTTATAAAGCTGAAAAAATTATTGCAACGGCAACTTCGGGGATTAGAAGTACTAAAAATGGGAAAGAATTTGTGAGAGCGATTGAAAAACAGTTTGATTTAAAAGTTCAAATAATTTCAGGCAATGAAGAAGCACAATTAATATATCGAGGAGTAAAACAAGCTGTAGAATTCAATAATGACAATGTTTTAATCTTAGATATTGGAGGTGGAAGTAACGAATTTATCATTGCAAATAGTGAAGGATTAATTTGGAAACATAGTTTTAATTTGGGGATGGCCCGACTATTAGATA
Organism: Bacteroidota bacterium; assembly: GCA_042584405.1. Lineage (GTDB taxonomy): Bacteria > Bacteroidota > Bacteroidia > Bacteroidales > UBA12077 > UBA12077. The sequence goes on along the minus strand of JBHOSR010000001.1, from coordinate 80,195 downwards.
TGTTTAAACCTTCGGATCCCATTACTATAAAAGAAATTAATACGGTTGAAAAGTATTTTGATTCTGAACTAGGAATTTTATGCAAAGCCATTGATAAAAATCAACCTAAAAAATTAATTGGTTGCTCCGGTACATTTGATTCGTTCCGTGAAATGATAATTGCTAGAAACGGAGGAATTCCCGAAGAAATTAAAAAAAGTAATTCTTATCCTATAAATCTTAAAGATTATTTGCTTTTACACGAAGATCTTTTAAAATCTACACTTGAAGAACGTTATAAAATGGAAGGTTTAGAACCAGTACGAGTAGAAATGATTGTTCTGGCCAGTATTTTTGTTAATTTTATAATCAAGAAATTTAAAATTGAATCACTAACTCAATCAACCTTTGCAATAAAAGAAGGAATGGTTGACAAAATTTTGAACAGCTAAAAATTAAACCTATGGCTAAGATTTTAGTTATCGACGACGAAAAAAGTATTAGAGATACCTTAAAAGAAATTCTTGAGTATGAAGATCACAAAGTTGATCTTGCTGCAGATGGAGAAGAAGGATTGGAACAATTTAAAAATAACAAATACGAAATTGTTCTTTTGGATATTAAAATGCCTAAAAAAGATGGTATAGAAGTTTTGGAAGATATTTTCGGTGTTGCAACTGATGTACCTGTAATAATGATCTCGGGTCATGGGAATATTGACACTGCTGTTGAATCAATTAAAAAAGGAGCATACGATTTTATCGAGAAACCACTAGATTTAAATCGACTATTAGTAACCATTCGAAATGCAATGGACCGGTCTTCGTTAATTCATGAGACCAGAACATTAAAACGTCAGGTGACTAAAACCTATGATATAGTTGGAGATTCGGAACCTATTCAAAAGGTAAGAAACATGATTGAGAAAGTTGCTACAACCGATGCACGTGTTTTAATTACCGGTCCTAATGGATCAGGAAAAGAGTTGGTAGCACGCTGGTTACACGAAAAAAGCGATCGTGCTGAATTCCCGTTTATTGAAGTTAATTGCGCTGCTATACCTTCAGAATTAATCGAAAGCGAACTTTTTGGCCATGAAAAAGGAGCATTTACATCAGCGCATAAACAGCGTAAAGGTAAATTTGAGCAAGCTCATACAGGAACTATTTTCCTCGACGAAATTGGAGATATGAGCCTTAACGCACAAGCAAAAGTTTTAAAAGCACTCGAAGAGAAAAAGGTTTCCAGGGTTGGTAGCGATAAAGATATTCATGTTGATGTTCGAATTATTGCCGCAACCAATAAAAACCTGAAAGAAGAAATTGAAAAACATCAATTCCGCGAAGATCTTTATCATCGTTTAAGTGTTATTCTTATTTCAGTTCCTGGATTAAATGACAGAAAAAATGATATTCCGTTATTAGCTGAGCATTTTAACCAATTAATCTGTTCAGACTATGGTGTACCTAAATTAGAAATAAAAGATGACGCTATTGAAGAACTTAAAAAAATAAATTGGACAGGTAATATTCGTGAATTCAGAAATGTTTTGGAAAGATTAATTATTCTTTGCGAAAAGCAAATTACAGGGAAAGATGTTATTGCCTACGCACAACCGATTTCTAAATAATTAATAATGTATAATTAAAACTTAAGAACTTAAGAACAAACCTGAAGTCGTAATTATTAATTCTTAATTCAAAAATATGGGGCGCATTGAAAAAGATTTTTTAGGTGAAAAGCAAATTAATAAAAATGCTTTATATGGTATTCATTCGCTTAGAGCACGCGATAATTTTCCAGATAATACACCTTTTCATATTGAATGGTACAAAGCTATTGGATTAACTAAGTTGGCTTGTTACATGACCTATGAAAATTTTAAATCAGCAGCTTTAGAAAAACATTCAGAAAATGATCTACCACTAGATTTTTTGGATAATACGTATATTACTGCATTAATTGAATCGGCCGAAGAAGTGGCTGAAGGCAAGTATTTTAACAATTTTATTGTACCGGCTTTTCAAGGTGGTGCTGGCACAAGCATTAACATGAATCTTAATGAAATTATTGCAAATGAGGCTCTCTTAAAACTCGATCATGATCCGGGAGAGTATGATCTTATTGATCCTATAGAACATGCAAACATATACCAGTCAACAAACGATGTAATTCCTACTTCGCTTAAAGTAGCCACCATAAAACTTTTAGTTGATCTTGAAGAAAAAATAAACGATTTACGATTCGATATTGAAGCTATTGAAAATAAAACTCGTAATAAACTTAGAGTTGGTTATACTCAAATGCAAGAAGCCGTTCCTTCATCGTATGCTATGCTATTTAGTACATATAACGAAGCGTTATCGCGCGATTGGTGGAGAGTTTCTAAATGCTTTGAACGTATAAAAGTTGTTAATTTGGGAGGAAGCGCAATAGGAACAGGAATCTCAGTTCCACGATTTTTTATTATGGAAGCAGTTCCAACCTTACAAAAATTAACCAATTTGCCAATTACCCGAAGCGAGAATTTGCCCGACGCAACGAATAATGTCGATTCGCTGGTAGAAGTCCATGCTATTTTAAAATCGCATGCAGTGAATTTAGAAAAAATGGTTTCGGACATTCGCTTATTAGCATCTGATGTTGTTGGGAAAAAAGAACTTAGTATACCACAGAAGCAAGTAGGAAGTTCAATAATGCCTGGAAAGGTAAATCCAGTGATTCCCGAATTTGTAGTTAGTATAGCGCATAAAGTATACTCAAACGATTCTTTAATTACTTCGTTAAGCGCACAAGGTTGTCTCGATCTGAATGCTTATTTACCAGTAATTGGTCATGCTCTGCTTGAGAGCATTAAGCTTTTAATTGCAGCAAATAAAACCTTGAAAGAAAATCTTTTTAAAGGATTGGAAATTGATAATGATGTGGCTGAAGACAAGTTATATCATAGTCCGGCAATTACAACAGCATTAAGTCCTTATATTGGATATAATAATGCAGCAAAATTAGCTAAGGAAATGAAAAAAACTAAAAAGGATATTTTCAGAGTAAATAGTAAACTAAAACTTATTGAACCCGAAAAACTTGAAAAAATATTGGCTCCAGAAAATTTATTAAAATTAGGATTTACTTTGAAGGATATTACTGAATAGATTGCTTATCTTTTCTTAAATATCAATAAATCTTTTTTATAAAAAAAGATCTCAAATTCGGTTGATTCTTTATATTCCTCAACTATTTTGTTAAAGTCATCTTCAGATAAAGGATATTTTGGGCTGTCATTTGTTATTAAAGCAATGTAATCCGCATCTTTTACAATAGGAAAATGATATATTTTCTCTCTAAATGCAAGATGTGGAACTAAACAAGAACTTGCCGAAACATTGGACTGATCATCAATTAGTTTTAAAGCGTTTTTTATCTCTTCTAAATTGACCTCAGGATTATAATGCCTTTTTCCATAAAACATGGTATTTGTTTTATTATACCATTTTGATTTTCTGTGATTTATAGAATCAATGCAAAAAACAATGGTTAAAACAGTTATTAATATTGCAACATGATTCTTATATTTTTTTAGATATTGTAACAAATCTATAAAAGCGAGACTAATAATCGGAACAAATTCGATTGAGTATTGTACATTAATTCCCCAAAAATAAAAGTCACTTGACAGTAATTTTTGAGCATATATTGGGATGAGCATAACAAGATAAACCGGTCGTAGAAAAAGACAAATTCCTCCCGAAACTAATACAATAAAATGCAATTCAAGTTTAATTCCATTATATGCCGGATCTTCCAGAATATTTTTAAATAAAAGACTTAAAGTATATAATGGCTTTTGGATTACAGTTACTAATATTTCTCCAAAGTTAGATCCAAGATGAGAATACCTTACTATTTGCAAGTTGTTTTCAGCACCCTGAATTGCAGGCATAATATATCCAATAACTAGAATCGAATATATAATTGTAAAAGCTAACAATAGAATTTCAATCTTTAAAAATTTCTTTGATTTAATTCTATTTTTAATAATTAAACCAATAAGAATAAAAATCATCCAAATAGCCATATTTTCCTGGGAAATTAAAACGAGTACCCAAAAGATTAAACCTACCCAATATTTTCTTTTTTCAAGAAAATAAACAAACCACAACACCAACATTGCTGCAATAACGTTGTTATGAAAATCAAATGATAGTGCGGAATAAATTCCCCAAATACTGAAAAACTGAATTAAAATGAGTTTGGGTATCCAAGCATTATCTATAAATTTCTCTAATGCATATCTATAAACTACCACTCCTCCAGAAAGAATGGCTAAGATTTGAATAATTAGTAAAGTATATGAACCAAATGGATAGTAAAAGGGCACATAAAAAAACATAATTGGAGAAAAATGAGTTCCAAGAAATGGCATTTCTCTCCCATCAATTCCTAAAGTAAAAACAGCTGATTTAAAATTTGCAAAAGAATATAAAGCATGATTATAAACTCCTAAATCAAGGGCATAAGTTCTAAGCTGATAATGATTAACAATTGATATCAAACTAAAGATCAATGCATATATGAATAGGGTTATTAGTAAAAAAACATGCTTTTGTTCGAATACTAACTTTTTCATCTATTATTTAATTTTTTGCTTACAATCTTTTTCGCTTTCAAAACCTATTTTACTACCAAATAGAAAAAGTGAGTAAAAAAACGTGAAAAATGTAATCCCAATTTGTGTTTCGAGAGTATCTTCATTAATAAATGACAATAAAGCGATTACTAAAACAACTACAAATAAGTAATTTTTGTAGCCTTTGAGTTTAAATACCGGATAAAGCATTGAAAAAAACAAAAGTATAAATCCAACAAAACCGAAAGTAAGAAAAAAGGTAATGTACTGGTTATGTGCCCTTAACCTGTTTTGATCGGGTAGTTGACTTTTATTTAATTCATATTGCATATCAAAAGCATCCTGTACATCACCGGTACCGACACCAAACCAAAAATTGTTATCGATAATATCTATGGCTGTTTTGAAAAACACAAGCCTTAAAGTTACTGAACTTCCTAAAACCGGATAGCCTTTCCTGTATCTGTCAATCTGCCACAAAACTTCATAAATTTTGGGGTATAGTGCATATTTATCTTCAAAAATATAATTAGCTATCCCATTTTCAATGTTTTTTATGTCGTTTTGTGAAAGTTTTGATAAACCAGCAGAATCCTTTCTGTATCCTTTTGAAGCTAAATACCTTAATATGGTATATTGAATTTCTTGTTCTTTCTTATCTAAACCTTCATAAGGAATTGAGCTTAACTTACTCCATTCTTGCTTAAGTTCTTTTGGACAAACATAAACCCAAACATGATTTCCATTCTCAAGAACTTCATTTACTTTAGGAACTTCATATTCGTTTCCTGACTCAGTATATTTATCCAATCTTTCAAAATCAATATATTCTTTTGTATAAAACTTAGAAATAGAATGAGTCAAAAATGAAGCAATTAATAAGAAAATAGTAATCAATCCCAATTGCAGAAATAACCTTGGAATAAGATTCTTAATCTTAAAAGAAACAAATCCTAATACTAAAAAAAAGGTGATTATAAAAACACCCAGACCGGTGAATGATTTAAGCAAAAAAAGGAAAATGATTAGCCAAACAATAAAAATAGCATATATTATAATTTCCAGATTTTTGTTTTCAAACCTTCCGGAAAATAATATATATCCTAAGGAAAATATACTAATATTAACTAATAAACTTAGTCGAATATGTGACATAAATAACGAAATATTTCTAATGCTTTGAATTGAATACTCAATTATTCCAACTAAAATTAAAGTGCTAATTATTGTTGAAACAACAACAGAAATTGAGAACCAAATCAATATTCTTTTAAGTTCTCTAATTGATAATTTTTTAGAAGTACCAATAATTATTGGATATAGTATTAAAATTGCTTTATTCCCTAAATCATGAAATGCATATTTAAAATTACTGGTATGGATAAGCCATATAAGATGAACTATAAAAATTCCGGTAAAAATTAAAATTGATTTGTTTGCTTTAATCTCTTCCCATTTTCTTTTAAAATCAAGTTCAAGCAACCAGTTTGAAATTAATACAATCATTGAAACACTTAAGGCAAACTTTGAAAGTGGCAAACAAATGGCCGTAAGAATTAGTCCTAAATAATATAATTTACCATGATTGAACTTGATATTAAATATTTTCATAAATCAAACAAATATACCATTCAAAGATAAATAAAGATACGAGAGTTGTAAAAACATAATCATTTATAAAGATTAATCATATCCAATGATTTTATAACTTACATTTTAGTAATTAATTATATCTAAAACAATTTTAATTAATAATTGTGATTTATATTTACCCTCAATAATAAATTTAGTATGACCAAAGGAAAAGACTCAAAGCCACATATAGGCATTTACGGACGCAGAAATAACGGAAAAAGTTCTTTAATAAACCGACTTGCGGGACAAGACATTGCCATTGTTTCAGATTTTGCAGGAACTACAACTGATCCGGTTAAAAAATCATTTGAAATTACTGGTTTTGGTCCTGTAATTTTAATCGATACTGCTGGAATTGATGATGAAGGAGATTTAGGAACAAAAAGAATTGAAAAAACAATTGCTTCCATAAAAACAGTCGACCTTGCTTTATTGGTTATAACACACAATACTTTTGGTAATTTTGAGAAAGAATTAATCGAAGAATTTAAGAACACCGATACTCCATTTTTTGTTATTCACAATAAATCTGATTTAGTCCCATTAAATGAGAACACTCGAGCTTTAATTGTTTCACAAACCAATACAAATATTATAGAATTTGATACTATAAAAGCAGAAAATATCGAAAAACTTATTCGATTAATTAAAACCACAATTCCCGAATCTGCTTATAAAACACCTTCTTTAGTAGGCGATTTATTATCGTACGGTGATATTGTTTTATTAATTACACCTATTGATATTGAAGCTCCAGCAGGAAGAATGATCTTGCCGCAAGTACAAGCTATTCGAGATATTTTAGACAATGATGCAGTTGCAATTGTGCTTAAAGAACGTGAAGTTGATGCATTTTTACGCAAAACCAAAATTACTCCGGCACTAGCAATAACCGATAGTCAGATTTTTACTAAAGCCGATGCCTCTATACCAAGAAATATTCCTTTAACTAGTTTTAGTATTGTATTGGCCCGATTTAAAGGTGAATTTGAACATTTTTTAAAAGGAACACCTAAAATATCTGAACTAAAAGATGGCGATCGAATTTTAAGTTTGGAATCATGCACTCATCATGTATCATGTGATGATATTGGTCGTGTAAAGATTCCTCGTTGGATTTCTAATTTCACAGGGAAAAAACTTGAATACGATGTGGTTGCAGGACTAGATAAATTACCACGCGATATTAAAGAATATGCCTTAGTGGTTCAGTGTGGAGGTTGTGTAATAACTCGTAAACAACTTATTAACAGAATAAAACCTGCAATTGATGCCGGAATTCCAGTTACTAATTATGGTATGGCTATTGCATATGTGCAAGGTATTTATGAACGTGCTGTAGCACCTTTCACCAAAACAAAACAGTCATCAATAGATTATTTGTAAATTTGGTGCTGGTTTCAAAACTTGTATCTTTTGATCTTTAATGTTTCACCATGAAAATTGGTTTAGTAAATCCAAATAAAGAATTAAAACATCCAGCTGTTCACATTGGCTTAGGATATTTGGCTTCCTATGCTAAACAGAAACACTCAGAACTTAACTTTGAGTTAATTGATACCCGGGTTGCTAAATCAAAAGAAATTAAAAAATTTCTTGAAACTTCTTTTGACTTTATTGGAATAACTGCGTCAAGTCAGGTTTTCTTGGAAGCTGTCGATATTGCCCAACAAATAAAAAATAAATACCCTGATACTCCTATTTGTTTGGGAGGATCACATATTTCAACTGTAAAAGAAGAAGCATTAATCGATTTTCCTTTCGATTATGGAGTGTATGGCGAAGGGGAAATTACCTTTTCTGAATTAATTGATCATTTAAACGGGAACAAAGAATTAAAAGATATTGATGGAATTATTTATAAAAATCAAGAAAGGAATGTAATTGTAAATCCTCCTCGTCAATTAATTTCTGAAATTGATGAGATTCCTTTTCCACTTTATGATTTGTTTAAAATGAACAGATATCCACAACATAGACTTACCACTAGTCGTGGTTGTCCGTTCAATTGCGTATTTTGTAATTCGCATTCACTCTGGACCAATAAATGGAGAAAACGTTCACCTCAAAATATACTTAGTGAAATTAAACTTCTAGTTAAAGATCATAAAAGAAAATCAATTGTTTTTAATGATGATAGTTTTAATATTGATGCAAAACGTATAATCGAACTTTGCAATTTAATTATAGAAGAAAAACTTGATATTATTTGGAGTACATCAATAAGAGTTGATTTAATTACCGACAAAATTGCTCATAAGATGAAAGAATCAGGTTGTTATAACGTGAGTATCGGAATAGAATCTGCAAATAACGAGGTGCTTAAAAAGATGAACAAAAAAAGTACGAAGGAAAAAATTTATAATGGAATTCAGATTCTTCGTAGAGCGAGTATCGACGTTATGGGACAGTTCATGATAGGAAATCCAGGCGACACATTAGAATCGGTAAAAGAATCTATAGAATTTGCCAAAACATCAAATCTAACCGGCGCTGAATTTTATACCGCTCTTCCCTATAAAGATTCATTGCTTTTCGAATTTGTGCAATCCAGTGGTAAAATGTTAACTGATGAGGAATGCTATACGTTTCATAATGTAAATCCGAGAATTGTTTTTGAGACACCAGACTTTACTTACGAACAAAGATTAAAAGCTATTGATCTAGCTATTGAAAATGGTTTCTACAATGCATTGAGTAAAGATGAAAAAAGTTTTGTTCTTGATTTTGGGAGAAATCTGGCAAAGCTTCTACAAAAGTTATTTAAAGGTAAAATTGGTAACTTTATTTATTTAAAATTACGAAATGCCTATAAAATAGGAAGGAACCTATTTTAAGTTGTTCCTATAACGTACTATATCGAACACCTTAGTCCATAATTGAACATTTCTTAAAATATTCTATACTCTTACAAATTTATTATCAATCACATTTTCAGCCATTTGCAGTGCATGGCATTTCTTTTGTTTATTGCTACTATATAACTCAAACCAACCTCTAGTGAATAATTTAAAGAATGTGTACAGCATTTTAAAATTCTCTTCGTCTTTATTACGAATTTTCAAACTAATCATTTTTATATCATGAAATATAAGTGTTTATTTATTATAATCCTTTTTATTTCCCTGAATATTAAAGCAGTAGCACAAGAAAATATAAGTGAAAAAAAGGTTTATAATACTAAAAGAATTGAAAACGGACCGCCTACAATTGATGGTTTAATTGATAAAGATACTTGGGATATTGTTGAATGGTCTGATGGTTTTATACAACGATCTCCAAATGATGGAGAAGCTCCTTCTCAAAAAACAGCATTTAAAGTTTTATATGACGATAACAACTTATACATTTTAATTCGAGCATTCGATACTGAACCCGATAAAATTGTAAAACGCATGTCTCGACGTGATGGATTTGATGGTGATTGGGTAGAAGTTAATATTGATAGTTACAATGATGATCGAACTGCATTTTCATTTACTGGATCAGTTTCAGGAGTTAAAGGTGACGAAATGATTAACAATGATGGTGATCGTTGGGATTCAACATGGGATCCTATTTGGTATTTAAAGACAAGTATTGATGCAGAAGGTTGGATTGCTGAAATGAAAATTCCTTTTACACAATTACGTTTTAGCAATCATAAAGAAGAACAAATCTGGGGTATTCAGGTAAACCGTTTGTTTTTTAGAAATGAAGAAAGATCGCACTGGGCATATTTTTCGCAAGATAAATCAGGTTGGGTTCGCCATTTTGGTGAATTACGAGGAATAAAAAATATAACACCAAAGCGTCAAATTGAAGTGTATCCTTATGTTTTAGCTAAAACTGAATCATATACAAAAGACGAAGACAATCCATTTTCAGAAGGTTTTGAACCCGGTTTTGGAATAGGATTAGATGGTAAAATTGGTATCACAAATGATTTCACCTTGGATTTTACCATTAATCCTGATTTTGGGCAAGTTGAAGCTGATCCATCAGATGTAAACTTGACAGCCTTTGAAACATATTTTCAGGAAAAAAGACCATTTTTTATAGAAGGTAGAAACATAACAAATTTTCAAATCTCTGGTGGAGGAAACTCATTTGCACTCGATAATTTATTTTACTCCAGACGAATTGGACGGTCTCCTCAATATTATCCTGATGTAGATAGTGATTTAGATGAATATGCAGATGTTCCTGATAATACCACAATAATTAGCGCTTTAAAATTGACTGGTAAAACAAAAAATGGATTATCTGTTGGAGTAATTGAAACAGTAACTGCAGAAGAAGAAGCAGACGTTTCTCGGCAAGGAGATAAAAGCACAGAAGTTGTTGAACCTATGACCAACTACTTTGTAACTCGAGTTCAAAAAGATTTAAACGATAACAATACTATTGTTGGAGGTATGTTTACTGCAACTAATCGTTTTATTAAAGATGATCATCTCGACTATCTAAACAAAGATGCATATTCTGGAGGTATTGACTTTACCCAGTACTGGAAAGAAAAGAAATATTATTTAACATTAAATTACGCTATGAGTCATATTCGTGGTGATAGCACTGCAATGATTGCTCAACAAGAATCTTCAAGACGTTATTTTCAAAGACCAGATCATGATTATAAAACATTTGATTCCACCCGTACTAATATGACAGGTCATGCAGGAATATTACAATTTGGTAAACGAGGAAGTAGTAAATTACGTTGGGTATTTTGGACAACATGGCGATCACCTGAGTTTGAAACCAATGATGTCGGATTTTTAGGTCGTTCTGATGTTATATTCCAGGTTTTTTGGGCAGGTTACAGATGGACAGAACCATTCAGTATTTTTCGAGAAATGCAGTTGAATTTTAACCAATGGACCGGTTGGGATTTTGGTGGTAATAATAATTTTTATGGGGGTAATGTAAATACATGGATGCAATTTAAAAACCATTGGTCATTCGGTGGAGGAACTAATTATGATGGTTCAAACATTTCCAATTCACTATTGCGTGGTGGCCCATCAATTAAAACACCGGGAAGTTTCAACTATTGGTTTAATTTTGGTACTGACAGAAGAAAGAAATTGCAATTCTTTGGAAATACGGGTACAAACTGGGGCTTAGAAAATTCTTCGAAGAACTCATGGTACGGAACAGATATTATTTACCGTCCATTTGATGCATTAAGGATTACGTTTTCACCAAATTATTCTGTTTCTGAAAGTGAACTACAGTATGTTGAATCTGAGACATATAATGGACAAGATCGCTATGTTTTTGCAAAAATCAATAGAATTACAACAGATTTTACATTAAGAATTGATTATACAATTACTCCTGATTTAACTATTCAATATTATGGTTCTCCATTTATAAGTTCAGGCGATTATTCCGATCCTAAATATATTATCGATCCACGGGCTGATAAATTTGAAGACAGATTTTCAAGAGATATGTCATGGTCAGTTGAAAGTGATTATCAATCTTATTTAGATGATAACTATGACTTTAACTTCCGTCAGTTTAGATCAAATTTAGTAGCACGTTGGGAATATAGGCCAGGATCTCTATTATATCTTGTTTGGACACAAGGTAAAACAGGAAGTGTTGCACAAGGAAACTTTTCAATGATGGATGATTTAAATGCACTCTTCAATATACATCCTTATAATGTTTTCTTAGTAAAACTTTCATTTAGAATAGCTAATTAGAATTTATAATGTACATCGGGCATTCCTGCCCGATGATTTATTATAATTTTTCAACGCACAGGAATGTGCGTTATACTTTAAATACACATTCGAGGTTTTATTACATCGGATGTTTTCATTTATAGAATTTATTGATTCTCTTTTTAATAATCAGTACTTTTAATTGTCGAATTAAAATATAAACATGATGAAAAAAGTAACTCTTCTCACTTTAACATTTTTAATTATTACAACTATGTCATACTCACAAGATTTACAAACAGATACTTTTAAAACCAATAATCATGGTGATTTACTTGTTCATTTTGTTAAACATGCTTCTATTTTCTTTGAATTTGATGGTAAGGTTATTCACATTGATCCGGTTTTAAGAATGGGAGATTATGAAAATTATCCTGATGCTGATCTAATATTAATTACTCATCATCATGGCGATCATTTTGATTTGAACGCTATTGAACTCCTTAAAAAAGAACATACCAAAATAATTTTCACTCAAAAATGCAAAGAGATGAGTGAAAATCTCTCCGATGTTATTGTTATGAAAAATAGTGATGAATTAGATATAAATCAGCTCGAAATTGAAGCTATTCCAGCTTATAATATTGAACACAAAAGAGATAATGGAGACCTATTTCATCCTGAAGGTGAAGGAAATGGCTATATAATAAAATTTGAAGATATACATGTACTTATAGCAGGAGATACTGAAAACATACCTGAAATAAAAGCTTTACAAGATATTCAAATTGCTTTCCTTCCTATGAATTTACCATATACCATGACACCCGAAATGGTTGCAGATGCTGCAAAAGCATTTAAACCAAAGATATTATATCCATATCATTATGGAAATACCAACACTTCAATACTTGTTGAATTACTAAAAAATGAGGAAAATATTGAAGTTAGAATAAAAAATATGTAATTGTTTTCCATCTTTTTAAATTTCATTTAGTCTTTATAAAAAAGAAAAGGTTTTGGGCAAGAAGAATGTAGAAATACATGCAAAATTAATTGAAGCTGCACGTAAAGGTGATCAGCAGTCAATGTACAGACTGTATAAACTATATGTACAAGCTATGTATAATACCTGTGTTAGAATGGTTTCGAACCAGCACGATGCTGAAGATATTATACAAGAATCATTTGTTAAAGCATTTAACAACTTGGATTCATTTCGTGGGGAATCATCATTTGGATCTTGGCTTAAGAGAATTGTAATTAATCAGTCGCTTACTTTTTTAAGAAAAAACAAACAAGATTTTTTAGAGGTTGAAAGTTTACAAATCGCAAGCGAAGAAAAAGAAGAAAGTAAATTCCCGGAAATTGATCCACTGGTGATTCATGAAACTATAAAAACTCTTCCCGAAAAAGCAAGAGTAGTTCTCAACCTTTATTTATTAGAAGGTTATAGGCACAAAGAAATAGCAGAAATATTGAATATTACTGAGTCAACATCAAAATCACAATATCTGCGTGCTAAAAATATGTTAAAAGAGAAATTAAAAAAGGAGATTCGTTATGAATATTGAAGAATATATCCGAAAAAACAGAAATCAGCTTGATGTTGAAAAGCCTGATGAGGATTATTTATGGACTGGAATATCGCATTCTATAAATAGAAAAGGAAAACAAAAGCGCTTTCTAACTCTAAAAATTGCTGCAGCAATAATTTTAGTTGTCGGTTTATCATTCATAACCTATCAAGTTACGTCTCTTCGTAATAATCAACAATTAATTTTAGCAAAGATTGACCCAAACCTTGCTAAACAGGAAGCCCAATTCCAACATCAAATTAAAACCTATTATCAAGTTTTACAAAAAGCAAATTATGATGAAGATCTTCTAGCAACAAGTTTCAAAGATTTAGAATATATCGATACGCTAATTAGTAAATATTCTGCAGATCTTGATAAGTATGGCCCAAACCCAAAGTTGTTAAATTCATTAATGGATCTATATCAGAAAAAAATTAGAATGTTAAACCGTATGTTAAATGAAATTGAAAAAGAAAATAAATATGAAAACACTAAAACAAATATCTAAAATAGCACTTATAACACTCTTCCTTTTTTCAACAATAAGTTCAAGTATTGCTGATGAAATTCAAGAGAAATTTGAGAAGACATTTAAATTAAGTAAAACAGGAGAATTTACATTTTCTTGTTATGAAACCGATTTAAAAATAAATACCTGGGATAAAGATGAGGTTAAACTGCTAGGTGAAATTATGATTAGTGGTGGAAAACCTGATGACCAACAAAAACTTATCGATGTGTTTATAAACCCAGAGATATCTGAGTCGGCAAATTCATTAACCATTAAGACCGATTTAGCAAAAAACACTATAATCATTGGACCATTTTCAAAAATTACTTTAGTAAATGGAAAAACTATTCGTGTTGATAAATATAAAGCATCTTATACCTTATGGATTCCTGAAAGTATAGCTTTCAATTTAAAGAGTAAATACAATAATATTGATATAGCTTCATTAACAGGTAAACTAGATTTTGATCTATACGAAGTTGATCTTACCCTTGCTAGTTTTAATAAAGGTGATTTTGATATGAAATATAGCTCAGCTGAAATAGGCAAGGGTGAAACTGCAAAATTCGATGTATATGATTGTGAAATAGAAATAAAAGATATTACTTCTTTTAGCATAAACACGAAATATTCAGAGTTTAGCATAGAAAATGCTGGAATGATTGCCGTAGGATCCTATGAAGATGAATTTGAAATTCAGAATTTAATTCAAGGATTAAAAGGTCAGGCTAAATATTCAAATTTTAATATAGAAAGTAATGTAGAGTTTATTAAAATGGATGTTTATGAATCGGATATTGAAGTTAGAAATGTTAATACACTTGAATATACATCGAAGTATTCGACATTTAAAGGTGAAAATATTAATTCTATTAAATGCAAATCTTTATATGAAACGGAAATTCACGCTGCTGTTGTGGGCGAGCTATCATGCTTAGAATCAAAATATGATGAGATTAGCTTTCAGTCCATTACAAAATCGATTAACTTACCTAGTGCTTACGAATTAGATCTGGATATTAATGCAGTTAAACCAAGCTTTGAAAGTTTCTATGCTGATTTTAAATATGGCTCTGTAAATTTACCTCTTGATCCAGCTTTAGAATTTAGTTTAGAATTTGAAACAACTTATGGTGATGTTGATTTTCCAAAAGACAGAATAAAAGTCAGAAATTTAAATATTAAAGAAAGTAGTAAGCATTCGTTTGAAGGTGCTACAAGTGAAAACGCAAAGTGTAAAATAAAATTTAAAGCTTACGATACTAACTTTAATTTGGAATAATTTTTAAAATTAATAATATCCAGAAGCTCCAGTAATTCACTGGAGTTTTTTGTTTAAACCATTGGGTTAAAATATACAAGATAAGCAAATACAATCAAATCAAAAACCAATCCAATTTTAGCTCCAAGAGGAACTGTACTCCACCATGGTATTATTGAAATTAAGGAAAATACTACTCCGATTGTAGCTAATATTTTCCAATCATAAAAATGGAAAAAGATACTTAATCCAGCTCCAACAAAACACAATAACGCAAGAGCCCAAAAAATACCAAATACTTTTCCTATTCTACTTTTTATGAGAACATTTTGTGAAAAGATCCATGGTTTTGTAATTTTAAAACCTTCTTCAGTTTTTGTCCATGAAATTAAAAATCCCGAGACATGAGCTAATCCATGACCTATAAGCATTACTGCAATGATAATTCGTACCATTTATTTAAATTTGAAATAAATTAGTTTTATAAATTAAACGAAAAATAATTGTTATTTTGTCATAACAGAAAGTTAAATTAAATATTTATGAATAGAAAAAATCTTTTAATACTTATTCCAATACTTTTAGTAATTCTAAATTTTATTCTAAAGTTTTTATATATCGATGCACAATCTATTGCCGGAGATGAACCTTTTAGTATTTTTCATGCACAATTAGATATATCTTCAATTATAGACCAATTATTAAAAGGCAATAATCCTCCTCTTTTCGAAATAATCTTGCATTATTGGATTCAACTATTTGGAATAAGCCCAGCCTCGGTCAGATTTTTACCATTAATATTTAGTGTAATTACCGTTTATTTCATTTATAAAATCGGAATATCTTTTTTTAGTCTTAGAATAGCAATTGTTGGAAGTTTATTATTCACTTTTTCAAATTATCATTTGTTTTTTGCGCATGAATGCAGAGTTTATTCCCTGTTCGCCCTGTTAACTTCTATTTCAATGTATGCTTTTTTTAAATTACAAGAAGACAAAAAAAGGTTTAAGTGTCTAATAATAACGATATTAAGCAATGTCTTGCTTATCTATTCTCACTATTTTGGATTCTGGGTAATTTTCATTCAATTTTTCATTATTCTATTATTTAAATCAAATCGAAAGCATTTATTAAAACTTTATGTATTTGGAATTATAATATTAGCATTAGCATATATACCCATGTGGAGAACCTTTTTTGAACAATTTTTTCTTTCTTCTACAAAAGGAACTTGGCTTGAAGCTCCAAAAAATCTAGGTAGTCTTTATTTTATGCTTTGGAAGTTTTCAAACAAACCAGTAACAACATTAATTTGCATTTTACTTTTAGTTGCTTCATTGGTAAAATTCTTTATTAATAAAGATTATAAAAAAATTAATGAATTTAAACCGAACATCTGGATTTTAACATGGTTTGCGCTTCCTTTTCTTTTAATGTTTTTAGTATCCTTTAAAGTTCCAATGTTTCACGACAGGTACTTAATTTACTTATCAGTGGCTTTTTATCCTCTATTAGCAATAGGTATCGATTATTTGTTCCCGAAATTTAAGTACAGATATATTTTTGATGCAGTTGTTATTTTAATGTTTATAGTAACTTTTAATCCAAATGTCGATAACCAAAGACATGTTAAAGAAACAGTAGCTAAAGTAAAAGAACTAAAAGATGAAAAAACCTTAGTAATTATTTCAACATATCATTTTATGCCAAATTTCACCTATTATTATAATACTGATTATTTTAAATTGGTTAACAACAAATTCCCATATCAGAATATGGAGAATAAATTGATATCAGAAAATATTTATGCTGTATATGGCATTCAACAAATTCCGGAAGATATTTTAAACAAGTTTAATAATGTAATTTTTCTGGATGCTGCTGCTGACTTTGCCAATCCGAACAACAATATTAAAAATACGCTTAACGTAACCTATACAAAAGCTGATGAGTTTTTCTTTTATGAGATATTTTACGTTTATAAGTTTGAAAGAAAATAACGCTAAATAAAGGTTTTGTTATAAGTAATCTCTTATTTCTTAACAAACTTAACTTCAAACAAGTTTGGCCATCGCTTGCCAGTTATAAAATACCTATCGTTTTCCTTATCGTAAGCAATTCCATTTAACACATTGTCTTGCTCACCTTGATATCCATTAGGTACAATTTTTCGGCAATCTATTCTTTTTAAAACCTTTCCTGTTTTTGGATCAAATGCAATAATTTCTTCAGTTTGATAAATATTGGCGAAGACCAATCCATCAATATATTCTAACTCATTAATACTGTCAACTGGTCCATTTTGATCATAAACTTCAATTTTACCAATCTCGTTAAAATATTCTGGATTTAAAAAATGTATAGTATGGGTTCCATCGCTCATTATTAACTTTTCACCATCAGTTGTAATTCCCCAACCTTCTGTTGAATACTTAAGAGTTGTTATTAACTTGAAACTTTTCTTATCATAAACAAAACCTGTATTTGATCTCCATGTTAGTTGAATTATTTTATCCTTAAATGCAGTAATACCTTCACCAAAATAATTTGCTTCTAAACTCAACTCTGAAATTAATTTACCCGTTTCAAATCCTACTTTTCTTAGTTTGGATTCTCCAAACTGACCAGTTCCTTCATACATTACTCCATTATCATAAAATAAACCTTGCGTGTATGCTCTTTTATCATGAGGATAAGTTTTTACAATTTTACATTCATATAATTCAGGTTTAATATCTGATTTAAATCTTAATTTTAAATAATAACTATCTATCTTTTTACCCTCTGAGTATGCAAAAGCTTTCAATTGATTCGAGCCAGTATTTAAATCTCCTGATTCCCATCTGAATTGCAAATCATTAAACGCAAGGACTGTCTTATTTCCATCTGATTCAACAATTAGGGAATCTACTTTAATTTCCGATTCCTTTAATGTGATGTCAATATCTATTTTATCACCAATGGTGAACATTTCTCCCGATTTTGGTGAGTCAATTGAAATAATCGAAACTCTTTTAGTAACATTATCTGTTTTTGCCTTGGTTTCTTTATTATCTTTTGTTGTATTTTGATTTGTGCAAGAAATCTGCGAAAAAAGTAAAATAAGTATTGAACAGTAAGATGATAATTTTAATATTTTCATTTTGATAAAATTATATTCCTAGAAATCGTTTAATGTTTTGTAAAAAAGACCTATTTGAAGCTGTAATTTTTTGTATTTGCTTTCTAACATCATCGCTGAATAGATCAGGATTTAATGCTTTCCATATATCACTCCATCCAAAAAATCCTCCAATATTTCTATCATCTATATAAACATCAGCCATGATCTTTCGACTTATTGATTCGTCATAAACCTCTTCAGGATAATTTTTATTTATAGCATAAAACTCTATTCCATTTTTTTTGCAAAACTCGACTGCTTCTTCCAGTTCTTTTCCAGACCTATAAGTCCACAAAATTAACTGGTGACCTTTCTCCTGCAGTGCTTTCAAAGTTTCAAATGCAAATAATTTGGGTTTCCCTATTTCAGGGTATTCATGATCTACAATTGTTCCGTCAAAATCTACAGCAATGATCATATTAGATTATTTAGATTTGAACAAAAGTACAGATTTTTTAGCAAAGAAATTTTAATTAGATTTTCTATCAAATGAATATTTTATAGAAAAGATATTTGAATATAATGCTATTGACTGATCTCCAATATCCGTTAAAGCATAATCAATACTAACTCCTTTAAATTGGATTCCTATTCCAAAATTGGGTTGAAAGGTCATAGATTCTTTATTTTCAAACTCTTTAATGCGTTGAAAGTTACCAACACCAAATCTTATAAAAGCCAATCGATTATAATTAATCTCTATTCCTAGATGAGGATCAATACTTACAGGATCTCCTTCAATAAGCACATGACGCTGTCCATCGAAAGTAAAATCCAAATCAATTTCGGCTAATCCTTTAAATTTATTATAAATTGGAAAGTCTCTTGAAACTCCCAGTAATACCCTTGGTAATGTTATTTCCAAGGAATTATCTGGAGCAAAATTATAAACTGAGTCTTGTACTTCAATTATGAGTTCATCTTCGTTAAAAGTCCATGCATTGAAAGTTGAAGTAATATCCCTTGCCAAAACACCAAACTTCCAATCGTTTAATTTATACTGAAATCCCAAATCTAACCCAAATCCCCAGGCATGAGCAAACTCTCCAATATTACGATATATAATTTTTACGTTAGCTCCATACGATAAGTTCGGGACCTTTGTATTTCGTGCATAACTTAATAAAAAAGCATAATCAGCAGCTGAAAATCGGGAAATTCTGTCATAATCAATATTACCATCACCATCAATTAAATCTGTTGTGTTTGGTATATCATCAACTCCAAATCTGATTATTGTTGCTCCTAAATAGCTATTTGTATCGAGAGCCATTGCTCCACCTACGTAATCATACTTGGCGATATCAGCAAAATACTCTGCATGCATTATTCCTGCATCAAAATCAGTTTGTAAAGAAGTTAAACCAGCAGGATTCCAATAACCAGAAGTAACATCATTTGTATTAGCTACCATAGCATTCGACATACTTAACGATCTTGCCCCAACACCAATCGATAAAAATTCATTACTATACTTTGCGGTTTGGCTATAAGCAAAGTGAGTTAAGAGAAATAAAACTGGTATTAATATCCTTCGCCTCATTAATTCAATATAAATCAGGAATTTCAAGATTATTTTCAGATGATAAACTTAGTAATTAATAAAATATTTATCAAACTATATTTTTTAACTTATTTTTGTTAAAAATATTGTTATTCAACAAGGAAATATAATATGCCAATTACAATAAAAAAACACATTCCCAATACCATAACCTCATTAAACTTATTATCCGGATGCATTTCAATTGCGTTGACTTTTGAAGGATATATTCTTTTTGCGGTTTACATGATTTTCCTTGCTGCTTTCTTTGATTTTATGGATGGTATGACTGCACGATTATTAAATGCTTATTCAGTTGTAGGAAAGGAACTTGATTCACTAGCTGACGTAGTAAGTTTCGGAGTCGCTCCTTCAGTCATTATTTTTCATATGATGAAAATTTCCTTATTTAAAACTGTGCATTTACCACCAATTGAAAATTTAGGTTTCATTGAAATCATATTTCTCTTGATTCCTTTTTTTATTGCAATTTTATCAGGTGTGAGATTAGCAAAATTCAATGTTGATGAAAGACAGTCAGACAGCTTTATTGGTTTAGCTGTACCGGCTAATGCTTTGTTTTTTGTGTCACTATATTTAGTTAGTATTTTAACTACAAATGACCTGTTGCTTGCATTATTAAATAACAATTATGCATTATCAATTTTAATCGTTTTATTTTCGTTATTACTTGTTGCCGAATTTCCTATGTTTTCGTTAAAATTCAAAAATTTAGGATTGAAGGGTAATAAAATTCGCTATATATTTATTGTGTTATCTGCGATATTATTAATATTATTGCATACAATAGCTATTCCGCTTATTATTATTTTATATATTTTATTATCAGCCATTAACAACTGGATTATAAACTTTGATTAACTTAAAAATAACATGAAATTTATTGCAGAAATTAACGTGATGCCTTTAAAAGCTTTATTAGATCCTCAAGGAAAAGCTGTAACTCATAGCATGAAAAATATCGGTTTTACAGAAGTTTCAAATGTTCGAATAGGTAAACATATTACCTTAGAAATTGAAGCAGGAAGCAAAGAAATTGCCATGGAAAGAGTTAATGAAGCTTGTAACAAAATATTATCGAATCCTATTATGGAAGGATTTGATTATACCTTAAAAGAAGTAAAATAACTTTATTAAGAGCCTTAAATTTAAAGTATATAAAATACTTAAAGTTGATGATTATTCGATCTTAAGTATCAATTTCTGAAATATAAAACCCTTTTTTTCATCTCATTGAACCGATCCTAAACTCTAACCGTCATTAGTCAAAAACTTGATTTATAAGAACTTAGGCGCTCGTTACATTAGATAATACTAAGTACTTTATATTTACTGTTATTTTTTTGTTGAAGAACCAAGTTTGCTCATTACTTCAGTTTGTCTTTGGATTGATTCCTTATGAACGAGTTGGAGTAATTTTTTTATAAAATCCTCAGTTAATCCTAAACTCTTACCTAACTTTAATCTTGTTGATACTATTTTCTCCCAACGTCTCAATTGCAAAATTGTAACATCATTTTTGCTTTTATATTTTCCAATTTCTTCAACAACATTCATTCGTTGAGAAAGGAGCTCAAGCATTTGTTGATCTATTGAATCGATCTGACTGCGCAATGTTTCCAACATGCTTGTGAAATCGGCATCTTTAGTTGTTGTTCTTCTATATATTAAATCGTTTATGAGAGTTTTGAGTTGAGATGGAGTTAATTGTTGATTCATATCGCTCAATGCCACAGACGGATTATAATGTGTTTCTATCATTAAACCATCCATGTTCAGGTCCAGCGCTTTTTGAGCTATTTCAGGAATATATTCCCTGTTACCTGCAATATGGCTAGGATCACATAGTATTGGTAAATCATGGCAAATGCTTTTTAATTCAATAGCCACTTCCCATTTAGGAATGTTGCGAAGTGAAGTCGCTTCAAAAGGATAAAATCCTCTATGAACTGCTGCTAGCTTATTTATTCCGGCTTTATGAAAACGTTCTAATGCTCCAACCCAAAGGTTAACATCAGGATTAATCGGATTTTTAACCAAGACAGGCTTATTGTACCCTTTTAAATGATCAGCAAGTTCTTGAACTGAAAATGGATTAGAAGTTGTTCTTGCACCAATCCAAAGTATATCAATATCATATTTAATGGCTAAATCAGCATGCTCTGCGTTTGCAACTTCTATAGCCGTTAATAGCCCTGTTTCCGTTTTAACTTGTTGTAACCATCGTAAACCATCTTCTCCCACACCTTCAAAATTTCCCGGACGAGTACGTGGTTTCCAAATTCCCGAACGAAAAACCTTCACCTTCTTTAATGCTGCAATTTCTTTGGCAGTTTGCATTATCTGAGCTTCAGACTCCGCACTGCAAGGACCTGCAATTATCAATGGTTCCTTTAATCCATCAAACCATTTACTTATTGTTGATATGCTTTTGAGCTTTGCCATTCCTTAAAATAGGTAATAAATATAGATATTTTAAAAATATAAATATCTACCATATATAGTTTAGATTTTCGTTTTAGGTCCTTAAATGTTAAGTACAATTTTAATTTTCTTCGTACTTCTTTATTGCAAATGCAGCAAGTTTATAACTTACCCATATAAGAATGGGCCAAATTAATAACCAAATTATTTCTGTTATATACATTATAAATAACTTTTAATAAATGTGAATGTCTTCGTTCATTTCTTCTGCATCAATTTTTTTATTATTTATTGCTTTCCATGCATACCAAATATAAGCTGCAACAAATGGAACCAATAACGAAACATAACTCATCGCTGTTAAAGTATATTTACTCGATGATGCATTTTCAATTGTTAAAGAGCTCTGTAAATCAAATGTTGATGGATAGAATGCTGTATTATTAAATCCTGCGATTAGAAACAATGCTAAAACAGTCAATATAGTTCCAGCCCCAGAAAACCAAATTCCATTTGTACTTGTTTTTAAAATCGACTTTCCAATTCCAAATAATACTAAAACAACACCTAATAAGAATATTATAAGTATTAATGGTATTTGCAGTAAGTTATGTAAATACTTATATGATTCGTATGAAACCTTTTTACTTACTGAATCATAAGCAAAACCATCAATAAACATAAGCCAGATTACAAATACTAAGAAGAATATTACAAAAGGAATTGCATTATAAACTAACTGTATTTTAGATCTTCTTAAAATATTTACTTCATTTACATTATTCATAAAATAAAGAATACCAAGTACTCTGGCTAAAAAAAATACAGCTAATCCTAATGACAGATTGTGTGGATTTAAAGCTAGTTCTAAACCTCTTGCAGCACCTTCCCACTTCGAAAAATTCATTTCATTAACTGAGAATTCAGAACCTGTAAAAAAAGTAGCTACGGCCGTACCAAGTAAAATTGTTCCTAAAGCTCCATTAATAAATAAAAACACTTCATAGGTTTTAGCTCCCAGAAAATTATCTGGTTTCGATCTAAATTCATAAGAAACAGCCTGTATAATAAATGCAAAAAGAATTAACATCCAAACCCAATATGCCCCACTAAAACTAGTTGAATAAAATAAAGGAAATGAAGCAAAAAATGCTCCTCCAAACGTAACTAGTGTTGTGAACGTAAATTCCCATTTACGACCTAAGGAATTTACTAAAAGTCGACGTTCCATATCTGTTTTACCCAAAGAATAAATTAGTGTCTGTCCTCCTTGAACAAAAAGAAGAAATACAAGGATTGCTCCTAAAAGCGAAATAATTATCCACCAATATTGCTGCAGTACTAAATGCGATAAACTTTCAAACATTTTAATGCCCTCCTTCTTTAGGTCCTATTTTAATTTGCTTTATCATAATTTTCAGTTCTGCAATAAGCAATGCAGTAAAAATTACTAAGAATAACCAAAAGGTTATTTGTACAGCACTGGCATCAATCTGTGAAACTGAAGCTACTGTAGGTAACAGATCTTGTATTGTCCATGGCTGACGGCCAACTTCTGCAACAATCCAACCCGACAGAGATGCAATATAGGCTAAAGGAATTGTAAAAATCGTTAATCGTAGAAGCCATTTTTTCTCTACCAGTTTATCTTGAAATAATAAAATGATAACGGCAACAAATAGTATAATAAAATAAAATCCTAATCCTACCATTATATGAAAACTATAAAAAGTCAATGGAACATTAGGTATGATACTCTTAGGATCATTCAAAAATCCATAACCAAAATATTTGAAGTTTTCTCTAAATATTTTAAGTGATTCTTCCTTCCTAGATATATCGTTCGATTCTTTGGCTTCCTTATAAACAGTAAGTGCTGCAATTGCTAGCTTTCCCTTTTCAATTTTTTCTTCTGCTGATAACGAAATTTGTGTTTCACCATTCTTATCAGTGTACTCATATCCTCCTTCAACAATATCCTTTATGCCTGGGACAAAAGCTTCAGTATCGCCATAGCCTAAAAATGATAACAGTTTAGGAATTTCAAACTTAAAAATATAATCGTCTTTGTTGTCATTAATTTCTTTACCTGGAGTTGGCATCCCTATCAGAATAAGTCCTGCTCCTTCAGTTCCTTCATACAGCCCTTCCATTGCAGCTAATTTCATTGGTTGTGTTTGAGTAACTTGGTAAGCTGATCCATCTCCAGTATAAACAAGAAAGAAACTACTTAATAAACCGAAGATCGAAGCAATAATTATGCTTCGCTTAGCCATTAATTGTTCTCTACCTTTTAATAAAAACCAAGCACTAACTCCAATTACAAAAATTGAAGCTAATACATATGCAGAAGTTATCGTATGTAAGAATTTGTTAATTGCAACTGGTGAGAATAACACTTCCCAGAAGTTTAGCATTTCATTTCGAGCTGTATCGAGATTAAAATGCATCCCTACAGGTGATTGCATCCATCCATTTGCAACTAAAATCCACAGTGCCGATAAATTAGAACCTATTGCTACAAGCCAGGTTGAGAGTAAATGAAATTTCTTACTAACCTTGTTCCAGCCAAAAAACATAATCGCTATAAATGTCGACTCCATAAAAAATGCCATAATTCCTTCAATAGCTAATGGTGCGCCAAAAATATCACCAACAAACCACGAATAATTAGACCAGTTGGTACCAAATTCAAATTCGAGAATTATTCCGGTTGCAACACCGATGGCAAAGTTTATTCCAAATAGTGTCATCCAGAATTTGGTGATTTTTTTCCATTCAGGATCACCTGTTTTTACATACAATGTTTCCATAAAGGCTATGATAAATGTTATCCCTAACGTTAAAGGGACAAATAGCCAATGATACATTGCCGTTAATGCAAACTGGGCTCTCGACCAATCGACCAGTGCTGAATCAATATGTTCAATCATCATTTAAGTATTTTGGAGTTGTTAGTTGTTCTATTACATATTCTGATTTATCATTATCATTATCAAACTTTTCGTTTAAAAAATTTCTAAAAAAGAACAATTTAAGAATTGCAAACATGATGAATAATTTTATAATGATAATAGCCCATAACCGTTTACCAACAGTCATATTTTTGAATCCGTTATAATAAAACAGAAATATTCTTTTGAAGATATTTTCCCTTTTCATATGCTTATTCTTGTCACTCAAAGATATGAAAAATAAGAAAAAGGTAATATGGTATATATTCCTTTGAAATGCTCATTTCTAAATAAAAAAACACATAAAACCAAAGAGGTGCAATTTGTTGCGCAGTGTTACTTTAAATTACCTTTTAAAGTAATAATTATTTTTTAGCTGGATCAAAGATATAAAAGAACCCATTTTGAGCAGGAACACCAGCTTTTTCTGACTTAAGAACATAATAATAAATTCCAGCGCTTAAAACTGAACCAGAAGAATTTCTTCCGTTCCAAACAATAATTGGAGCTCTTTCTGAATACACTATGGTCCCAGTTCTACTATAAATTGAAATTTCAAGAACATCAATACCATTAGCTCTAACAATAAAAAGGTCATTAATACCGTCATCATTGGGTGTAAAAACATTCGGAACTCTTATTATATCTCTTATTTCAAAAGTTTTACTGTCTGTATATGTTTTACCGGTAGCATCTTCATATATCGATATGCTAAAAACATTAATTCCAGGACTTGTAAATTCATAACTTGCTAAAGGTATATCATCAGTACTTTGAGGTTCAATAGTCCCACCCCAATCAAAAGTATATGCTCCATTAACAGTATCTGATAATTCAAAAGGCATTAAAATAGTATCGGTTCCACTGAAGTTAACCTTTTGAGCTTGACATCTTAACTTAAAGGTATTTGCTATGTCTGGTAAAAATCGAAATGTTATCGTATCTACCTGTGCAAATAGATTTTGTGCTAGGAATATTGCGGAAAGTAAAATAACTGCTTTAAGTCTATTCATTAATTAACATTTAGTCACGTAAATATATAAAATACCCCTTTATTATCTCAAATTTTCTCAGTTAATTTTTTAACGACCTTCAAATTATTAAAAAATTCTTTAGCAATAACTCTTAAAATTGTATAAGTCGGTATAGCCAATATCATTCCTGTTATTCCAAATAAACTACCTGCGCACATTATAACTAAAAAAATCTCAAGTGGATGGGCATTAACACTGCTTGAATATATAAATGGCTGAAAGACAACATTATCAATAACCTGAACAATAACAAAAACAATTGACATAAAACCTAATAGTGGTAATAATTCAGAATAAAATGGTAAATCAAGATTTGTAGCCAAGCCAAGCACCAGCCCTAGAATTGCTCCTATAACCGGTCCTAAATAAGGAATAATATTAAAAAGCCCAACAACCAGGCCAATTACTAATGCATCAGAAAAATCAATCCCAACAATTATTAATCCAATGGATACCAATGTAATAATTCCACTAATTTGTACTATAATTCCAATAAAATATCGTGTTAATAACTTTTTTATTGATTGAAGAATATGTTCGGTTTTTTCAACAAACTTATCAGGAACAAATAGTAGTATACCATCGCTTAATAAACCTCTATCTTTTAAAAAGAAAAAAGTAATGAATGATATAGAAAATGCGGCTATAAATATGTTTCCCAATATTCCGGCTAATGAACCAAATAAATTTGATACCATAGTAATGTTTAATAAAGACATAAATTTCTCAGTTAAGTACTGATCCATTGATTGGTCTGCATTTGAATTTAGATTATACTTAACCAAAAAAGCTTCAATTTTCTGAATTGGTTCTTGTAAATTATCCATAACCACCTCAGCATCAATAGTTGATATTTCGCTTGCTTGATTGGCAACAAGTGGTATAAACACTCTAAAAAATACTAAAATTAAAACCCAGATAACAAAAACCGTTAATAATGCAGAAATTGCATTTGGGATTTTTATGTTTTTATAATGTAATTTGCTTAAGAATCCTACTAAAGGTCGACCAATCAAAGTAAACACAGAAGAAATTAGAATATATGCTACAATAGACTTAAAATACCATAGTATAAATCCAATGAAAATAACACCTAAAGTAATAAGGAAATAGTGCAAATTCCTGTTCATGATTAAACTTTATTCGGTAAATAGAATCTAATGCATTGTTTGCATTATAAAAACTGAACTAAAATAAGTTTTTTTCGGCGATAATAAAATTTTACTCAAAAATAACCTGACTAAGAATATTTAAAACATGTTTCAATCGCATATAGGCGAATATGCTGCATTACTAACAGCAGTATTCTGGACAATTACAGCCATTGCATTTGAATCGGCTGGTAAAAAAGTCGGTTCTTTATCTACAAACCTAATAAGGCTTTTTATGGCCTTTATATTTATTGGTATTTACAGTAAAATCACAAGAGGCTCTTTTATTCCATTCGATGCATCAGCTCATAGTTGGATGTGGTTATCTCTTTCAGGTTTTGTTGGATTCGTTATTGGAGACCTATTGCTTTTTGAGGCATACGTTGTCATTGGTTCACGTATATCAATGCTAATAATGTCATTAACACCTCCAATAACAGCATTTTTTGGATGGATTATTCTTGGAGAAGTTTTAACAGCTCAAAATCTGTTTGGAATGGTTTTAACTATTTTGGGAATTATGTTAGTTGTATTAGACAGAAAACCTAAAGATAAAAATTCGGAAATTAAAGGTAATAATAAGATTAAACTATCCTATCCTATAATTGGCATTCTGCTGGCTTTTGGAGGTGCTGTCGGACAAGGGGCCGGGCTTGTACTAAGTAAATTTGGCATGCAGGATTTTGATCCTTTCGCGGCTACTCAGATTCGAGTAATTACTGGCTTTATTGGCTTTGCAATGCTTTTTGTTTTTATGAAAAGATGGAAAAAAGTTATTGAAGCTATGAAAAATCGTAAAGCAATGACACGATTAAGTATTGGAGCATTTTTTGGTCCATTTTTAGGAGTTTCATTTTCGCTGCTTTCCGTAAAGCACACCACCACAGGCGTTGCATCTACAATAATGGCAATAGTACCAGTATTAATAATTCCTCCAGCATTAATATTTTTTAAAGAAAGAATTACCTTAAAAGAAGTTATTGGATCTATTATAGCAATTGGTGGGGTAGCTATATTCTTTATGTAGATATTAATCTAAAAAACAAAAGGATAGTAAAAAGATACCTTGCAAAATTATAGTTTAGCTATAACTGATTGTGATCCTGTAGTTTTTTGTCCTAATTCAACCTTTAATTCAGCATTAGGTGGTAAAATGACATCTACTCTTGATCCAAATCGTATAAAACCCATTTCTGAATTTTGGGTTACTTCATTGCCCTCTTTTGCATAACAAATAATACGTCGCGCAACGATACCTGCTATCTGTCTTATTAAAATCTGGCGTTTATTCTTATCTTCTAAAACAACTGTTGTACGTTCATTTTCTGTTGAAGATTTTGGGACTCTCGCTATTAGAAATTTCCCGGGATGATATTTAAAATATTTAATAGTACCACTTATCGGAAACCAATTTATATGTACATTCCATACTGACATAAATATTGAAACCTGTATTCTTTTATCTTTGAAATACTCAGTTTCTTCGGTTTCTTCAATGACCAGTACTGTGCCATCAGCAGGAGCATAGACTATGTCTTCATCGATATTTATTATTCTTGTAGGTTTGCGGAAAAATCGAATGATAAATAAAAAAAATAAAAATGATGTAACTCCAAGGATCCAAGTTACTACAGGAAAGCTTGTAATAAAAAAATATACTAATCCATTTATTGCTGCAAGTACGATAAAAAACAAAGCAACTATAGCTCGGCCTTCTTTATGTAATGTCATGGTTTATGAAAATAAAATATTTACTGTACGAATTGTAAATATAAATAAAATAGTGGCAAGGTAAAAAATACTGCATCGAAACGATCTAAAACACCACCATGTCCTGGCAATAAACTGCCAGAATC
The DNA here is from genome assembly GCA_042584405.1 of Bacteroidota bacterium. Classification (GTDB taxonomy): domain Bacteria; phylum Bacteroidota; class Bacteroidia; order Bacteroidales; family UBA12077; genus UBA12077. The sequence goes on along the minus strand of JBHOSR010000001.1, from coordinate 50,802 downwards.
TTTTTCGTCAATATTTCTTTTAAATGATGATTCTACTAAATCGCCATATGTTCCGAATACAGATATAATAACTGATAATATTGCCCAATGAAGAAAACTTAATTCTGTATAAAACATTGAAATTAGGTATGCTATACCAATACTGGAAATTGCTCCGCCAATAAAACCTTCCCATGATTTTTTAGGAGAAATTCTTTCAAATAACCTATGCTTTCCTAATGAAACACCAAAAACGTAAGCCAAAGTGTCAAATGACCATGTTAGTAGTAAGAATCCAAGGAGTAAATGAGAACTATATTTTACATCGTCTGAGAATACAATATAGTTTGCCAAGGAAAATGGTATAGCTATATATAACACACCTAACAATGTGAACCCAATATCAACAAAAGCATATTCCGATTTTCGATACAGTTCAATAATAAAAACACTTATTATGATTGGTATTATTGCAAAAAATATTTCTGGTCCAATAAAATTATTTATAAAAAAATAATTAGTGGCAAAAACAATTGCACCAATTACTATTCCGTAAATTTTCTGAGGATTAAATCTTTTCTTTTCTACTAATGTATAGAATTCATACATAGCTCCAATAATTATTAACTCAAACAATATGAAAAAACCTAATTGCCCAATAACTATTGCTCCAATAACAATTACTAAAAATATAATTCCTGTTATAGTGCGTTGAACTAAATTACTCAATCTTAAAAAATTTACAGTTATTACTTTTCTTTCTTTTTGTCCAAATTTTCAGTTGTATCATTCTTAACTGAATTTTCTTTTAAGCTTTTTTCAGCTTCTTTAATTTGATTTTCCTTTTTTCTCTTCTCCTCTAGTTCCTTTTTAACTTCATCTTCCTTTTCATGATGTGTTTTCCAAGGACGTTTGCCAAATATTCTTTCCAGATCTTCAGTAAAGATTACTTCTTTTTCTAAAAGAATGCCCGCTAATTTAGTAAGCCCATCTTTATGTTTTTTTAATATCTCTATAGACCTTTTATAAGCTTCTTCGATTAAATTCTTAACTTCATTATCGATAAGTTCCGCTGTTTTTTCGCTATAGGGTTTAGTAAATCCCATATCGTACTGACCTGAAGAATCGTAAAAACTTACGTGTCCTACTTTCTCACTCATGCCGAAGTATGCAATCATTGCATATGCTTGCTTGGTTATTTTTTCTAAATCATTCATTGCACCGGTAGATATTTTGCCAAACATTAATTCTTCGGCAACTCGACCTCCAAGTGCAGCACACATTTCATCTAATAATTGATCACGAGTTGTAATTTGTCTTTCTTCGGGTAAATACCAAGCAGCACCAAGTGCACGACCACGAGGTATTATAGTAACTTTTACCAATGGGTGAGCATGTTCAAGCAACCAACTTACTGTTGCATGCCCTGCTTCATGATATGCAATAGTACGTTTCTCTTCTTTTGTAATAATTTTAGTTTTACGTTCCATTCCACCGACAATACGATCTACAGCATCAAGAAAATCTTGACGTTCAACGACCTTTTTATCTTTACGTGCCGCAATTAATGCAGACTCATTACAAACATTGGCAATATCGGCTCCAGAAAAACCAGGAGTTTGTTTTGCCAAGAAATCTATATCGAGGTGCTTTTCCAGTTTAATTGGTTTAAGATGAACATTGAAGATATCTTTTCGTTCATTAATATCAGGTAATTCTAAATGTATCTGACGGTCAAATCGTCCGGCTCTCATTAATGCTTTATCGAGAATGTCAGCACGATTGGTAGCTGCCATTATAATAACTCCAACGTTGTTACCAAAACCATCCATCTCAGTTAACAACTGATTTAACGTATTTTCACGTTCGTCATTTGCTCCAAAATTTGGATTTCGACCACGTGCACGACCAATAGCATCAACTTCATCAATAAATATAATACAGGGAGCTTTTTCTTTTGCTTGTTTAAATAAATCGCGAACACGTGATGCTCCTACACCAACAAACATTTCAACAAAATCGGAACCCGACATTGAAAAGAATGGAACATTTGCTTCGCCAGCAACAGCTTTTGCCATTAATGTTTTTCCCGTTCCTGGAGGGCCAACTAAAAGAACTCCTTTTGGAATTTTACCACCCAAATCAGTATATTTTTTAGGAGTTTTAAGAAAATCGACAATTTCAAGAACTTCTACTTTAGCTTCTTCTAATCCTGCAACATCCTTAAAATCAACCTTTATATTACTTTCTTTATCAAAAAGTTGAGCTTTAGACTTTCCTACACTAAATATATTACCTCCACCGGCTCCTCCACCGCCACGTGACATTCTTCTAAATATAAATATCCAGATTGCCAGAATGATAAAAATAGGAAGTAACCACCCAACAATATCGCGCATATAATTAGGCTGGGTTTTATAACTGATTTCTATATACTCTCCTTTCAGGTACGTTTCTTGAGCTTCACTTATCCACCGCTCAAAATATTCCATTGATCCAATGTTAAAATAAAAATGAGGGCCATCTTTTGAAGTACGTGAAAACGGACTTTTAACAAGTAAATCTTTATATTTAGGATCGCTCAATCGATCTTCTTTGATATAAATATTTGCTTTTTCTTTATTTACAACTACAATTTTTTCAACATCTCCATTTTTAAACATATCACGCTCAAATTCCTGCATTGAAATTTCAGATGGTTTTGGCGTAAAACTTAAAAATTGTAATCCAATAAATACAACAGCAATTAAACCATAAATCCAATAAACATTAAATTTTGGCTTTGGTTTGTTGGGATCTTTATCGTTAAGATTCTTTGGATTTTTATAATATTGTTTATCTTCATTCATTACTAGAATTCTCCTTTATTTATTTATGTCCTCATGCTTTGTAACTTTCGCGTCAGCCCAAAGTTCTTCAAGCTTATAGAAATCTCTATATTCTTTTTGAAATATGTGAATTACTACATCACTGTAATCAAGTAGAACCCATGTAGCATTATTTAGTCCTTCTTTATGCCATGCTTTTTCTCCTGTTTCTTCTCTTACCGTTTCTATAACCGAATCTGCTAAAGCTTCAACCTGAGTATTTGAGTCACCGTGACATATTATAAAATATTTACTTACTGAATTTTCTATTTCTGTTAAATCTAAACTTACGGCATCCTTCCCCTTTTTCTTTAAAATTCCTTCGATTGCTGCGCTAACTATTTGTTTTGTATTTGTTTGCTTCTCACTTTTTTGTTTAATCATTCAATCTAATTTTTGTGCAAAGGTAATGAAATTAACCTTTATTTTTAAAACTTGTTTATCTTCTGCTTAATGTTTAAATATTATTGAACCGAAAGACTCCTTAGAACAAAAACCATTCCTTTTAAACAGCTGGATTTATCGAATTGTTTAGCCGGTAAAATTGTCATCCTTTTTGGAGTTATTCAGTCTTTTTCAATTAAATTGTCATGATTTTTTAATTTTTTGTCAGAATAAGAAATAACTTTACATAAAAAAGAAATGGAAGAATGGCAAAAAGTAGTTACTTTCAATTCTGTTGATTCTACCAATAATTTTTTTGCTAAACTTTTAAAAGAAGCTGATTATTCGGAAGGATCAATGATAACTTCTTTGTTTCAAACTTCTGGGAAAGGGCATGGAAGTAATTCATGGGAAAGTGAAAAAGGTAAAAATCTACTAATTAGTCTTGTACTTTACCCCACTTTTTTACCAATTGATCAAAACTTCCTTATATCAAAAGTAGTTTCATTAGGTATTGCTAATTATGTTCTTGCTAAGACAAACGACATTAAGATAAAATGGCCCAACGATATTTATTATCAGGATAGAAAACTAGCAGGGATTTTAATAGAAAATGTAATTAAAGGCCCAAATATAAATCAGAGCATTGTTGGTATTGGCCTTAATGTTAATCAAACAAACTTTTTAAGCGATGCTCCAAACCCTATTTCAATTAAACAAATTACTCACAAAACATATTCATTAAATCAAGAAATTATCAAACTCAGAAATAACATTTGGTTTTTTTATGAAAAATTAAAAGCTGGAAAATATGACGAAATTAACTTCGAATATCTAAAGTGCTTATACCGATATAATGAATTTTTTACGTATAAAATTAAAAACGAATCTTTTAAAGCCAAGATTATAGGAATAAATGAATTTGGGTATTTACAACTGCTCACTGAAAATCACGAACAAAAAGAATTTGATTTTAAAGAAGTTGAATTTGTAATTTAAATTACTCTTCTTTCACCTTTTCGTTAAAGAATACAACTATTTGATCTGCAATTGCATCAAGTCCTTTTTGGAGATGTTTACCAACCATCATTTTCATCATTGGATTTAGGTCAGCATCAATTGTTAAGCGAATGGCTGTAATATTTTCAGAGTTTTCGACTGGTTTTAATTGAATCCAGAAAAAGAAACTAAATGGTGATTTTCCATCGCTTGTAATTTTTATAAGCTTATTTGGCTCTTTTACAATAATTTTTAATCCAGCCTGTCCAACTCCATCTATCGTGAATTTACAAGAATCCTCTGTTGCTTCGAAATCTTTCACCTTATCTTGCGGAATCACTGATTTTAAGTTATTAAAGTCGGTTAAAAAATTATAAATCAATTCATCAGACTTATTTATCTTTCCTATTTTACTGGTATATTTATTCATTTAGTTTCTTAATTTAATGCTTAACTAATTCCCCCATTTTTCAGGATTTATTCTCCAATTTTTAAGGGTTTCCAAATCTGATTCTTTTATATAATTTGATTCTAATGCACTATTAATTAGCACCTCATAGTTACTTAATGTGCTTAAGGTTATTTTAGCTTGTTCGAAATTTTTTTCTGAAATTTGAAACCCGTATGTAAAAATTGCAACCATTCCAAGAACCTTAACCTTTGCATCACGAAGTGCTTCTATAGCCTTCAAACTACTTTTTCCGGTTGAAATTAAATCCTCTATTACAACTACCTTTTTCCCTTCAGTTATTTCACCTTCTATCATATTTCCTAAACCGTGTTCCTTTGGTTTTGGCCTTACATATACAAATGGCAAATTCATTGCTTCCGCAACCAAAACTCCAATGGCAATAGCTCCTGTAGCAACGCCCGCAATTGCATCTGGAGTATCATATTTTTCTTTTATAACTTGTACGAATCCATCGCGAATTTCATTTCTTATTTCAGGATATGATAAAGTCTTTCTATTATCACAATAGATTGGAGATTTCCAACCCGAAGCCCATGTAAAATGATTTGCAGGTTGCAACTTAATTGCCTTAATTTGCAATAGAGATTTTGCAATCTTTTTTTCTAAATTTTCCATACCGCAAATGTATAAAGTTTTTTACAACGATCGAACAGTTTTTTTTATCGATAATGATCTAAATTATATCGAGCAAAATGACAATAAAATTCATTATTTTAAAAACAAAAAACAGCTAAAATCTGCAATTAATATTTTTTTAAATAATCAAGAGTTAATAGAGCTGTACGTTGTTCATAGGGATATTGATTTTGCTTTTAATAAATTTAAAAAACTTTATAAACTGATAGAAGCTGCAGGAGGATTGGTTAAAACAGACAATGAAAATTACTTGTTAATTTTTCGGCGAGGAAAATGGGATCTGCCTAAAGGGAAATTAGAAAGAAACGAGGTTCCTGAGCTTGCTGCATTGCGTGAAGTAGAAGAAGAATGCGGATTAGGAGATCTTGAAATTCAAAAACTTCTTGAAATTACATATCATACCTATAAACTAAAAAACAAAGATATTCTAAAAAGAACTTACTGGTACGTAATGTTGTACAAAGGTAATGAGGAACCAAAACCACAAACCGAAGAAGAAATAACTGAGGTAAGATGGTTTAATACTAAAAGTCTAAATGAAGTTTTTTTAAATACCTTTCCTTCAATTATTGAGGTGTTTAATAAAAATGGGGTAAAATAGGATTGAATCTAGATGTCTTTATTAGCTCTCATTTTCTGGAAAATGACAAATTCTGCATTTTGATCGGGTGATGGGGCTGGAGAAATTGAAAGTTTTCCATTTTTATCAATAAAGTAATATGTTGGAAAAGCGCGGATATCATAGTCCTTAAAAACTTCAGACTGGTTACCAAAATACAAAAATTTGAAAGAATATCCTTTCAATTCAACGAATCTCTTCATTTGGGAAAAACTCTCATCCATACATATCATTATTATTTCGAAATGATCTTTGTGATTTTCGTAAAGTTTTTGAAGCATCCCAAATTCCTTAATACAACCATAGCTTATTGTTGTGCAGAATCCTAAATAAACATACTTCCCGTCATATAAATCCAGGGATATTATATTACTATCAATATCATACAATTCAAAACTTGGAGGACTATAACCTATCATAAGTTTTGTAACTTTTTCCCTAATATTAGCTGAAATTAGTTTATGTTCATTTATTTCTGTTTGAAGAGCAAGCGAATCTAAAATTGTCAACATAGCTGAGCGCGAGAATTTATCGTTATAAAATTCGTCGTGCAAACATTTTAGAATTACTAATTCTTTTAAGGTGTTGTTTGTTAAAATTGAATCCTGTCCTAAGGTTTTCTTCAGAGCTGATATACTTTTCAATTTCTCGATATCAGTATAAATCTGTTTCCCGGTTTCTGTTCTTCCAAAAAATAAAAAATATTCATCATAAACCTGGTTGAATAAATCCATATATGCTGGATTATGATATAATACCTCATTATTAAGATAATACGTATTGGAGATACTCTTCATTTTTTCCTGGTAAGATAAATGTCGAAAAGATGCATGTTTATATTTCTTAAAATCCTTAAAGAATCTATTATCAATGCTAGAAAACAAGGAATCTGTCTTTTGAATTGAACCATTTACGTCTAAATCTCTTGATTTGTTAAAAATTAAAATTGAATTATCCTCAATCATTTGAGAATAAACTGAATTGAAATAAGCAAGCTGATAATTTAATTCTGTTTCGGAAGAATTAGTAATGCCAATATGATACTGAATAGGTTTGAAATATGGATTCAGTTCATCTGCAATAGTTTTTTCTTTTATTTCAGGTAATAAAAGATCATATTCCTTTCCAGGTTCTACAAACAGAAATGCTTCATACACTCCTAAATTTATAAATACATAAATGGTTTTTTCTGTTTTGAAGGAACACTTGAAACTTCCGATTTCATCAACTCTAGTATAACATAGTTCTTTTTTAGAGTGTGTAATTTGATTAGAAAATGTACAAAATGTAAATGTTTTACCTGCATAATCAGGGACTGTGCCTTTTAATATAACTTCCTGAGAAAATATTGTAATTGGAAATACTAGAAGGAATAGTAGTAATTTACTTTTTAGCATTACATTTTGTTTATTTTTTAATTTTCATTTTTGAAGGTATAAACTTACTTATATCTCCCCCGTGTCGAACTATATCCCTTACAATTGAAGAATTAATCGGGGTATGTTCTGGCATTGTTAAAAAGAATACTGTTTCAATATTTTCATACATCGCTTTATTAACTTGTGCAATTGCTCTTTCGTATTCAAAATCAGCAGCAGTTCTTAATCCCCTGAGAATATACCCAGCTCCTACTTTCTTACAAAAATTAATTGTTAATCCTTCGAAATGAACCACTTCAATTTTATTATTACTATTAAATACCTGGTTAATAAAATCCTTTCTATCCTCTAAAGAAAATAATGCATCCTTTTTGGGATTAAATCCTACAGCGATATATATTTTATCGAATAAAACTTGTGCTCTATTAACAACAGATTCGTGTCCAACAGTAAAAGGATCGAAAGATCCAGGGAATACAGCAACCTTTTCCATGATTAGGTTTTTAAGTTTATATAACAAACTTAAGACATTTGTTCGAATAATTCAGATACTTTCCCTATTTCTATTCTAAAAAAATTCTTTAAAAATCGATTTATTACTACAAACTTTTCTCTTGATTTTGGTCACAAATTTCTGTATCTTATAACTCTAAATATCAAATCAATAAAATGAAATGAATTATGAAAGAAAGAAAAGAATATGAAAGTAGGGCGGAAATAATTATTAAACAATTAAAAGCTAAGATATATGAACTCGAAGCTAAAGCACTTGAAGCAAAGCTCAGTGCCAGAAGTGGGTTAGAGGACCTGGACCGTAAAATTAAATCGCTGAAGAGTCAAAGGGAAATACTAGATAAAAAATTTGATGACTTAAAAAATGCTAGCAAAGATCAGTGGGAAGTAATTGTTTCTGAATTTGAAGAATTTATTGAAATCGTTAATGCTGATAAGCAAAGTTTTTCTGATAAAGCAGAAATATGGATAGATGATTTTTCTAATAAAATTGATGAATTGGAAATTAAAGCTAAAAACGCTAATGAAGAATTAAAGCTAAAACTTAAAGATCAGATAGAAAATATTAAAAAACAAAAAAAGGTTCTTGAAGATAAGTTGGTTGAATTAAAAGAATCACAAGATGAAAATTGGCAAAAAATAAAAAGTGGAGTCGAAGAAAATTTTAGTAAAGTAAAAGAATCAATATCAAAAGCATTTGATTATATAAAAAAGTAATTACTCAATACATAAAGCCAAACAAGAAAATTAAAATTTTCTTCATGAAAAATAGGTTCACAGAATTCTGTGAACCTACTTTTATTTCATTATTTCTTGTATTTTTAATACGTTCTAACTTCGAAGCCACCAAACACAACATCACATTTAATATAAATATAATTTGAATCTTTAGAAAAAGTTTCACTTTCATATTTTCCAGTACCAAAAGCAGCAGTATCGCCATTTGGTAATTTAGCAGAAGCAAATGCTGCATCAGCTTTTATTCTTACCGGAGTTTTTTCATCGATTTTTACAATTGTAGCGCCAAATATAGTATTGATTTTAATCTCTTTTGATCCGTTAGTTAAATCAACATCTCTAAGATCAATAACTGAACTACCAAAAACTATATTGTATTCTTTAAAATCCTCACTTAGCCCATCTATTCTACTTTCACTAAATATGGTTGTATTTTCATCACCACGATTATCCCAAAAGTTAAAATTCCCAACTAGCAATTTAATTCCAATAAAAATAAAGAAGAATGCAATTACAAATTTTACGACGGGGATATTGATGTTAAAAACAACTCGAATTACAATTCCAATACCAATAAGAATTAGTAATAATCCCCAAAATAAACCAGCTCCCATTTTCATCTATTTTTTAATTTATATTAAAGTTAATAATTGCAAGATAAAGTTCCTACCAAATTTAAGGAAATTATAGAGAAAGTCAATAATGTCTAATATTAATTTGAATGTAAGAGTTTCTCTAAATGGCAAAACGTCAATTCTTTATCTTCGGTGTATAAATGAAGGCCATTTCCGTTACAATATTTGTAATGATTACAATCTGCGCAAACTCCTTTATATGTCCACTTTCTATTTCGCATCTCACTGAATTTTATGTTCCAAATATCCATAAAATCATCTTCGTAAATATTCCCTTGAACAAAATTACTACGTAAGTTTGGGCAAGCAGAAATGGAACCATCAACTAAAACGGAGGCTATATTTACTCCTGCTCTGCAAAAGAAAAAATTATCGCGAACCTCGCTTTCATAGCTTCCTAGAAAGCCTTCACAACCATAACTTGCCTTAATTTCGCCTTCTTTTCTGATTGTTTTTATATATTCAAACAACTCCTTAAATTGATCTGGATTAAGATGCAATAAATCATCTTCTTTTGCTCTTCCGATCGGAGATATTGTAAATAATCGCCAATTTTTTACTCCTAAATTAACAAGCAAGTCTTTTAGTATTGGAAGATCATCAATATTTTTCTGATTAACACAAGATACAACATCAAACACTAAATCCTTAACTGATGAAACCAAACCAATTGCATTTAATGCTTTAATATAACTTTGATTATTACCTCGTAACCAATTATGCGATTCTTTTTGTCCATCTAAACTTATAGTAATTGATCTTAGTCCTGATTTTAATAATGAAACCAAGCGGTCCTTGGAAAGAAGGTATCCATTTGTTACAATTCCCCATGGAAAACCTCGATTGTGTAATTCTTTTCCAACCATCTCTAAATCGCTTCGCAGTAATGGTTCACCACCTGTAATTGCAATAATTAATTCGTTAGGATTAACATGAGGCTTTATTTGATCAATTGCTTTCAGAAAATCTTCTGCTGCCATATCTTTTTGTTCTGGATTGGTTTTACAGTCACTCCCACAATGACGACAATTTAGATTGCATCTAAGTGTGCATTCCCAGAATAAATAAGAAAGTTTGTGGAGTTTAGTTGTGTTTTTTTTATACTTACGATATAGCTCCAACGCTATTTTTTTCTTAAGCGGAATTTTATCTGTCATTAGTTATCATCAGGACTTAATTCTATATTTATTTCTTTTGATTTTTCGCCTGAATACCATGTGCCATCGCCATCTGTGTAGTTTACATCTGAAAAATCTATAATGGTATCAGTGGCTAGGTAAGATCCATTTAAGGCGCCATCTACATCTTTAAATCCAACAGTGTATATTTGAGTTTGAGGAAATCGTGTTACTTGAATTTCGTATTCTCCATTTGCGTTACTATAAACAGTATCACCATCCATTACAACTTGGATATTCGATAATTTCTGCAAAGTTGTTTCATCAATTATAGAACCATAAGCTTTAAAATCAGCATGGGGCATTCCATATTCAACTGCTGGCACATCCGGATCACAAGAAAATCCCAAAAAAGCTAAAACCGCTAATATCAATTTATTAATTGTTGAGATTAAGTATTTTTTCATATTGTTTATCAAGTTTATATTTCGAAGATGTTTCAGATGATAAAATGGTTGCTTATGAAAAAAAAATCCGATCTAATTGATCGGATTTTTAAAGACTCAATATCTTTATGAGACCTTTATAGATTTCTTGACTTTTTCTTTTAAAAGGGCAATTTCTAAAACCTCCATTATTTCTTTCACATAGTGGAAATTTAAACCCTTTAAATAAATGTCTTTTATCTTACTAATATCTTTTTTATTATCCTCAGATATTATAATATCGGTTATATTAGCTCGTTTAGCAGCAAGTATTTTTTCCTTAATTCCGCCAACAGGTAACACTTTACCACGTAGTGTTATTTCGCCTGTCATTGCAATCTTTTGTCGCACTTTACGCTGAGTAAAAATGGAAGCAAGCGATGTTGCCATAGTTACTCCAGCTGAAGGTCCATCTTTTGGAATTGCCCCTTCCGGAACATGAACATGGATATTCCAGTTTTCAAACGCTTCGTCGCTTATTTGTAAATCCTGGGCATGCGATTTAATATATTCAAGTGCAATTATAGCTGATTCTTTCATTACTTCTCCCAAGTTTCCGGTTAAGGTAAGTTTTCCTTTTCCTTTACTTAAGCTACTTTCTACAAAAAGTATTTCACCTCCAACAGCTGTCCAGGCCAGGCCAGTAACCACTCCAGCAAATTCATTACCCTGATATTTATCTTTAGAGAATTCCGGAGGCCCTAAAATTTCTTTAATGTCATTTACAGATAATGATTTATTAAATTCTTCTTCAAGTGCTATTTTTCTAGCAAGATTCCGAGTGATTTTTGCAATAGTTTTATCCATGGTCCTAACACCAGATTCACGAGTGTGATTTTCAATTATATATTCTAAAACCTTTTTACTAAATAAAACCTTTTTCATTTCAACACCATGTGCATCCAATTGTTTTGGTATTAAATGACGTTTTGCAATTTCAATTTTCTCCTCAACAATATAACCAGTAACATCAATCAATTCCATTCTGTCGCGTAAGGCCGGATTTATTGTTGATAAAGTATTGGCAGTAGCAATGAACATTACATTTGAAAGATCAAATTCTAATTCCAAATAATTGTCATGAAAAGCATTATTTTGTTCTGGATCTAATACCTCTAAAAGTGCTGAAGCAGGATCTCCATGAAAGTCTTTCCCCACTTTATCAATTTCGTCTAATATAAAAACCGGATTTGCTGATTTTGCTTTTTTAACATTCTGCATTATTCTTCCAGGCATTGCACCAATATATGTTTTTCTGTGACCTCGAATTTCAGCCTCATCATGCAATCCTCCTAAGGACATTCTTACATACTTTCTGTCAAGTGCTTTAGCAATAGATTTCCCTAAAGATGTTTTACCAACTCCCGGAGGTCCATACAAACATAAAATAGGAGATTTTAAATCGCCTTTTAATTTAAGTACTGCTAGATATTCTAGAATCCTGTCCTTAACTTTTTCTAAACCAAAATGATCCTCATCCAGAATTTTTTGAGCTCTTTTTAGATCAAAATTATCTTTGGTAAACTCATTCCATGGTAAATCAAGAAGTGTTTGAAGGTAATTTAACTGAACAGAATATTCGCCTGTTGCAGGATTTAATCTGTTTAATTTATCTACTTCTTTTCCAAAAGTTTCAGCAACCTCCTTACTCCATTTTTTAAGTTTTGCTCTTTTCTTTAAATCTTCAATTTCCTGATCAATCGGATTTCCACCTAATTCATCCTGAATAGTTTTCATTTGTTGATGCAACAAATATTCCCTTTGCTGACGATCTAGATCTGTTCTTACTTTCGATTGAATATCGTTTTTTAACTCAAGCATTTGAATTTGCTTGGTAAGATGTTCTAATAAGCGTATAGATCTTTCTTTTAAATTGTCCATTTCGAGAAGCTTCTGCTTATCAGAAATGTCAATATCACTATTTGAGCAAATAAAATTTACTAGAAATTTAGTATTCTCGATATTTTTAACGGCAAAAGAAGCCTCTGGGGGAATATTGCTTGATAATTTTATAATTCTTAAGGACAAATCTTTAAGTGAACCTACAATAGCTTCAAACTCGCGGGTTTTATCGTTTGGTTTCTTGTCTTTTAATAAAGTAACAGTTGCCTTATGGTAAGGATCTGCTTGAACCATTTGATTCATTTCGAATCTCTGCCTTCCCTGGATAATAACGGAAGTACTTCCATCAGGCATTTCTAAAACCTTCAATATTTGAGCAACAGTGCCTAATCTATACATGTCAGCTTCTTCTGGTTCGTTTACCTGAGGATTAAGCTGTGCAACAGTACCAATTATTTTATCCTTTTTATAAATATCATTTACCAAACTTATTGATTTTTCTCTTCCGACCGTAATTGGCAGAATTACACCTGGAAATAAAACTGTATTTCTTAAAGGTAATATTGCCAATTGTTTTGGCAATTCAGATTTTTTAAGGTCAACATCATCTTCATCATCTGAAATTAAGGGTATAAACTCTCCATCACTTTCTATGTCTGCGCTAAAAAATATGTTTTTATATTTATTCTCTTTTATTTTATCACTCATAATAATTTTTATCATTATTTAAATTAACCATCAACGACATTATGTCAGCCACGTATTTAAAAATGCCGGATATTCTAATTGGCAATCATTATGCCAAATTCAGATTCTGCTTGAAAAACAAATCTGAACAATGGAAGTTTAAAATAATCTATATTTTGATGTTCTTTCAAAAACTTCTTTCAATATCTTTTTTTCTATCTCATCTAATGGATGGTCCCTACGTTCCATCACTTTCTCAGCAACCTCAAAAGCTTTATTAATACCGTATACTGTAAAACCACTTGCTCCTCCCCATGAAAACGAAGGAATAAAATTTCTTGGGAATCCGTCGCCAAAAATATTTGCATTTACCCCAACAACTGTTCCTGTATTAAACATTGTATTGATTGCACATTTGGAATGATCCCCCATGATTAAGCCACAAAACTGCAAACCAGTTTTTATAAATCTCTCAGATTCATAATTCCAAACCCGCACTTCAGCGTAATTATTTTTTAAATTAGAATTATTAGTATCAGCACCTAAATTACACCACTCACCTATTACAGAATTACCTAGAAACCCGTCATGAGCTTTATTTGAGTACCCGAAAATTACAGAATTATTTATTTCACCACCAACTTTAGAATAAGGTCCAATTGTAGTAGGACCATAAATTTTAGCTGCTATTTTTAATACAGAATGATCACATAATGCAAACGGACCCCGTACTACACTATTTTCCATAATTTCAGAATTTTTACCAATATAAATGGGTCCTGTAGTCGCATTTAATGTAGCAAACTCAATTTTTGCTCCTTCTTCGACAAAAATATTCTCTTGTCCTAATAGATTATTTGTTTCACTTATTTTTTCTGATTTCCGATTTTTTATTAGTAATTCAAAATCTAATCTTATGTTTTCATCATTTAATCTAAAAATATCCCACGGTCTGCTAATCTCTAAGATTTTATCATCATATTCTCTGGTTTTATATTTACTTAAATCTAAATAATTGAAGATAGTAACAGAATGTTCAACCAGTTTGATGGCTAAAACCTTGTTGTTTTTAACAAGAACCTCATCAGTATTAAGATCCTGAATAGTGTTTATTAAATTAGGATTGGGAATAACTGAACCATTTATTAAAATGTTTTCATCTTCAGTTACTAACTTATATTTTTCATGTAAATACCCTTTTGTAAGGTATGACATTTTTACATTTAGTACTTTTTCCCATTTTTCTTTTATAGTTAAAATCCCAGAGCGAATTTCACAAACAGGTCTTGTAAAAGTTAATGGAAGAAGATTGTCCCATGATTTATCATCAAATAAAATGTAATTCATAATAATCAAGCTTAATTGATATTGACAAATTTACATAAAAAAAGCTCCGAATTTCGGAGCTTTTCATATTTAATATAGAGTTTTAACTATTTTTTCTTATCAACATGTTTTTTATACTTACTCATGTATTTATCAACACGTCCAGCTGTATCAACAAGCTTCATCTTACCTGTATAAAATGGATGAGAAGTATTTGAAATCTCAACCTTTATTAATGGGTATTCGTTTCCATCATCATATTTAATAGTCTCTTTTGTTGGTGCAGTTGATTTTGTTAAAAACATCTCACCATTCGACATATCTTTAAAAACCACTAAACGATAATTTTCCGGATGTATTTCCTTTTTCATCTTTAACTCCTTTATATTTTGCTATACTTTTTCTTCTAAGTAAAAACTTAATGGCTTGCAAAATTAAATATTGTTATCATAAATACAAAATTAAATGACTATTTTTTAATCATTTATTCAAGCAAGAACCATTTGTTTAGATCATAGTTTGATTTACCTTGCATCTCGCGATGTAAAAACTCGTTCGATTTTTTATTATATAGATAATCTGAAGACCATTTCTTATGATTTTTTGATATTTCTTCAACTGCATGCACGAAATAATCAATTTCAGAATCTAAGGTTGTTGGATGAATTGACCACCGAATCCAACCTGGTTTTTGTGAAAGATCTCCATGATTAATAAGTTCAGTAATTTTATGCGAGTAATCATAACTAACATCCAAAAGATAATGCCCATATGTACCAGCGCATGCACAACCGCCTCTTACTTGTATTCCATATTTATCGCTTAATAGTTTAACAATCAGATTGTAATGGACGTTTTCGATATAAAACGATAGTGCTCCTATTCGATCAATAACATTATCGGCCAGGATTTTTACTCCAGGTATAGCTTTTAATCCATTAAATGCGCGAGGTATTAATTCTTTTTCTCGACTCTCAATATTTTCGATTCCCATTTTATCTTTAAGTTCGAACGTAAGAGCAGTTTTAATAGCTTGCAAAAATCCTGGAGTTCCTCCGTCTTCTCTTAATTCAATATCATCAATATATTTATATTCTCCCCAGCGGTTTGTCCAATCTACCGTCCCTCCTCCTGGACTATCAGGAACATCGCAATTATATAGACTCGAATCAAAAATTAAAATTCCCGCTGTTCCTGGTCCTCCCAAAAACTTATGTGGTGAAAAGTAAATTGCATCTAATTTTTCCAATGGATCGTCAGGGTGCATATTAATTTCTACATACGGAGCTGATGCAGCAAAATCAATAAAACACAATCCTCCGTATTCGTGCATTAGCTTAGCTAATTTATGATATGGTGGTTTTACTCCTGTTACATTTGATGCTGCTGAAAATGATCCTATTTTTAGCTTTCTATTCTTGTATTTTTCTAATTGTTCGCAAAGTTTTTCTGGATCTACCAATAAGTTTTCATCAGGATCAACAATAACAACATCACAAATAGTTTCATACCATGAAGTTTGATTAGAATGATGTTCCATGTGGGTTATAAAAACAACTGGTTTATCATCATCCTTTAAAGATTTATTATCAATCCACTTATTACTTTGCTTTAATCCTAGTATTCTTTGAAGTTTATTAACCACAGCTGTCATCCCGAAACCAGCTTGCATTAAAACATCATTTGGTCCAGCATTAACATGCTTTTTAATCTGTTTTTGAGCGTGAAGGTAACTATGTGTCATCAATGTTCCTGTTTCACTAGTTTCGGTATGTGTATTTGCTACAAATGGTCCAAAATCTTCCAATATTTTTTGCTCAATTGGTTTATATAACCTGCCGCTAGCAATCCAATCAGCATAAATTATTTTTTGCTCTCCAAACGGTGAAGAATAGACATGATTAATTCCAACTATATTTCTTCTGAATTTTTCAAAATGTTTTTCTAAGGACTCCATTTTTCTAATTTTAAAATCAGGCAAATTTAATAAAATATCTCTAGTTACTTCTACCCATCTACATCCTTTTATATATAGATTTTGTAATATTTCTAAAACTCTTATTTATCTAGGCATTCAAAATAAGAGAGTTAAGGATTTTAACATCTTTTTATGTTTTTTTAAAGCGTTTAATTACCTTTGATTTCAAAATTTATAACTCTTAATACCAAAAACTATTTAGCTAAAATTCGATGTTATGAATGTGACTTACTCTCAAAGAATTTATGGACTTTCCAGTTTAATAGGAAATACTCCTTTACTAGAAATTGAATTAGAATACAAAGGACAAAACAAAAAAATATATGCTAAAGCTGAATATCTTAATATGACTGGAAGTATTAAGGATAGGATGGCATTTCATATTCTAAGTAAAGCCATTACTGAAGGAAAATTAAAACCGGGAGATACTATTATTGAAGCAACAAGTGGTAACACTGGGATTGCTATAGCAGGAATTGGAAGAGCATTAGGGCATCCTGTTACTATTTTTATGCCTAATTGGATGAGTCAAGAAAGAATTAACTTAATTAAAAGTTTTGGTTCAAATATAGAATTAGTTAGTAAAGAAGAAGGAGGTTTTATAGGAAGTATTAAGCTAGCAGATAAACTTGCGGAATCACTTGAAAGAGGATTTCGTTCACATCAATTTTCAAATAACGATAACACAGAAGCACATTATTTAACAACAGGTCCTGAATTGTGGTGGCAACTTAAATATAGATATTTGAAACCAGATGCATTCATAGCTGGAGTTGGTACGGGAGGTACAGTTATGGGAGTTGGCAAATTTCTAAAAGAACAGGATCCTTCAATAAAAGTTCATCCTTTAGAACCGGCTAACTCCCCTACATTAAGTACCGGATATAAAATAGGAATACATAGAATCCAAGGCATTTCTGATGAATTTATTCCTTCAATTGTTGATTTAAATAGATTAGATTCAATCGTACAAGTTGATGATGGAGATGCTATAATTATGGCTCAAAAGCTAGCACAGCATGGTATTGGTGTTGGGATATCTTCTGGTGCAAATCTTCTTGGTGCTATAAAAATTCAGAATGAATTAGGCAACGACGCAGTTGTTGCAACTATATTTTCTGACGATAATAAAAAATATCTTTCAACCGATCTACTTAATATAGAACCAGTAAAAGATGACTTTCTTTCTTCACACATCAAACTTATCGGAATAAGATCATTTAAACGCGTTTGTCATACGTGCTGTGATCCTGCAGATTGTGTAGAAGCAAAATATGCAAATGAAACGCATGAATTAGATTTACCTTATTGTCCGAGAAGACCCAAATAATAAAAAAGGTGTCTGAAGTTAAAGACACCTTAATTGTTTAGTATCTACAAATACTTAATTCCTACTTGCAATTTTTGAAAGCAGTCTCAGAATTTCAATATATAACCAAATAAGTGTTAGCATTAAACCAAATGCGGCATACCATTCCATATATTTTGGTAATCCAGCTTCTGAACCTTTCGCAATAAAATCAAAATCTAAAACCAGGTTAAGTGCTGCAATAACTACTATAACCAAACTTATTCCAATACCTAATATACCATTACTGTGAATAATTAAATTACTAGCTCCGAAAAACGAAAAAATTATTGATATAAAATAAACTAAAAACACAGCACCTGTTGCAGCAATAATACCAGCTCTAAATTTTTGTGTAACTTTTATTATTCCTGATCTATACCCTAACAACATTACGAATAAAGTTCCGAATGTTAAAGCAACTGCTTGTAATACCAGACCTGGGTAGCGGGCTTCAAAAAATGCAGATATTGCTCCTAAAAATAGACCTTCCAGTATAGCATAGATTGGAGCAGTTATAAATGCCCAACTCTTTTTAAAAATAGTTATTAAGGAGAAAACAAATCCTCCAATTCCACCTATAAATATCCATTGTGAAACCAGTGCTGAACCTGCTTCTATAGTAGTAGCTCCAAAAAACATTTTCCAGGTATACATTGCACCAACAATAACTAATAAAAGCATTGCTATGGACTTATTTATAGTACCATTCATTGTCATTACCTCCGAATAGGAAGCTGCATAGGTCTGGGGGTTAAATGCCGATTTTGAAAGAACCGGATTTGATGATCTACCTATATTCATAATTTATATTTTTACGTTTAATATAAAGTTATCAAATTGCATACCCATATGATTTAAAATGAAAAACCTGTCAAAATTGATCTTCTTGACTGAAATTTTGTCAAATTACTTAATGACTAATATTCCGCGGTCTAATAAAACAAACACTGTACCTAATGCTATACTGTAAAAAGCATACCATTTTATTGGAATGTATTCTAAAGGGCTGATTCCAAGTTTTAAGTAATTATATCCAATTAATGCAACTTTAGAAATAAAATATACAATTATAGTTGCTAGTGCTACACCCACAACACCATATTCGTCAACTAAATAAAGACTTAATAATATATTTGCTATTAGTTCGAAAATTGATGCCCAAAATAGAACTTTTCCTTTTTTTAGACCAATAATTATGGTATGAGGAAATAAGATTCGGCTTACAATTGCTAAAAGATAAATAACAAATACATCGGCACTTCTAGTAAACTCAGGAGAAAACATTCCTTTATAAATAGGTTTCGCAAATAAAAGTAGAAAAATTGATAAAGGATACATTGAGTGCATAATTCGCAATGATTTCTTCTTTATTTGTGCCAAGGTTTCTTTAATCTTTTCTTTTTTTGAAAATTCTACCAGCATTGCAGAACTTAATCCTGCTGCCATCATTAATACAAAAGGCAGTTCTTTAGCTCCGTATCGAAATATAGCAAATCCGTCGGCAGAATAATGAGTAGTTACAACCATTCCATCAACATATTGTGCTGATCCGCTTACTAAAACGCTTAATATAATTGGGCCTGAGTATGCTAAAACTTCTTTAATAAATGGAAATGAATATTTTATTTCAGCATAATTATATAAAAGTGTTACAAGCCAGATGTTCTTTATTATTGATACCACAACAAGACTTCTTAATGACCAAATAACGTCATAACCTAATAATACAGGTAATATAGCAGCAATCAATTGTAGAGTAGATGTAATGTAACCATAACTTAATGTATTCCCGTTTTTGTCTTGAACCATGTAAATATACTCTACCAAATTAGCTGGGCTACTTAATAAAAGATACCAAAGGGTAATATTTAATAATGGGACGTTTCCTTTATAACCAAATACAGAGAAGTTTCCTTTTATGGCTAAGCCGATTAAAAATACAAGGATACTAAAGAACACTAAAATAACGTACATATTAAAGACCTCAGGAGACTTTGTTCCTGCAATTTGTTCTTTATCGCCAAAGGTTTTATTGCTTTTAAATAAGGGTAGGAATGACTGGATTAAACCACTAACCCAAAAAAAGCTAGCAGCACTTGCAATAAAAATTGAAACTTCAAACAGCCCTATCTCTTCTTTTGATAAACCAATTTTAGTGAATACTATAGAAATAATAAGGAATGTAAGAAATCTTAATATATTTATCGCCTGTAAGCCGGTAACGTTATTTACGTATCTTTTAGCCCCTAACACCTGTAAATTTTTGAATTTAAGCGCAAAAATACATTTTACGATTTAAATAAAAAACAAATTAACATTATTTAGGATCTAAATATTAAGAATATTAATATGTTTAATAAAAAATATTTCGACTCAATATTGTAAAATATGAAAATTCTTCTTTATATTTGCAATCCGAAAAATGGTGGTTGTAGCTCAGTTGGTTAGAGCGCTGGATTGTGGTTCCAGAGGTCGCCGGTTCGAGACCGGTCTCCCACCCAAAAAGCTTCGATGTAAATCGGAGCTTTTTTACATTTTAAAATTCCGTTGACGCATTGCCTCAAAAATAATTATTGCAGTTGATGTTGAAACATTCAAGGAATCTATTTCTCCACTCATTGGAATAATTATTTGTTCATCAGCAGCATTTAACCATTTTTCTGTTAGTCCTTCTGCTTCTGTTCCCATTACAATTGCGCTTGATCCTGTAAAATTAGTTTCATGGTAATTATTGTCTGCTGTTAATGCTGCTGCAAACGATCTAACATTATTTTCTTTTAACCATAAAATTGCCTCATCGGAAGAACAAGCTATAACTTGATTTGTAAAGATACAACCAACGCTTGAACGAATAGCATTAGGATTGTAAATGTCGGTTAAGGGATCGCAAATTATAACTGCATCAACTTTTGCAGCATCAGCTGTTCTTAGAATAGCACCTAAATTACCAGGTTTTTCAACGGACTCAAGAATAATTATTAATGGATTTTCTCTTACTATTAAATCCTCTAATTTTAAAAACTTTGGTTTAGCTAATACAATAATACCTTCAGTTGATCCTCTATATGCTAATTTATTATATACTTCCGTGCTTATCTCAATATATTCATTTTCAATATTTAACTCTGAAAAAACAATGTCGGGAGATACAATTTCAGGACATACAAATACCGTTTCTATTTTTATTCCTGATTCGATGGCCAGGCTAACTTCACGTAAACCCTCTATTACAATCAGATTTTGTTTTTTGCGTTCAGATGTTTTTTGCTGAAGCTTAACAATACTCTTGATTTTTGGGTTTTGTAAACTTGAAATCTTCTGTATCATAAATTACGAACTTGATTTGCAAAAGTAATGTAAATCTTATCACTCTTTTATTTTAAAAATAAAACCTATACCATGCTTATTTTCAATTGTTATACCCGGTACTGATTTAAAATACTTTCTTAATCGGGTTATAAAAACATCTAAACTCCTACCTGCAAAATAATCGTTCTCACCCCACAAGACATTAAGAATTCTTTCACGCGTAATAATTGTATTTTTATTCTCAATCAAAAACTTTAAAAGTTCAGCTTCACGATATGTTAAACTATTTTCTTTATTACCTAGCAATAATTTTAAATTTTCGCTATCGAAAATAGCATTTCCAATTTTCATTTTCTTTTCTTCTGCTTTTGGATCAACAATTTTCTTGCGTTTCAAAAAAACCTTTATTCTAAGTGCAAGCTCTTCAATATTATAAGGTTTAACAATATAATCATCTGCACCTAACAATAGTCCTTTTATCCTATCCTCCGGAAGTGTTTTTGCGGTAATAAATAAAATCGGAATTTCTTTATTAACCGATCTTACTTTATGTGCCAAATCGAATCCGTCCATTTTAGGAAGCATAACATCGAAAAGGCAAACATCGAATGTGTCGTTTGAAAAAAGCTCAAATGCACTTACCCCATCAGTCGTACTAATTACTTCAAAGCCCTTTCTTATAAGATTATCGGAGGTAATAAAGCTCAATGTTTCATCATCTTCAACGTATAATATCTTAGGTTTATTAATCACAGCTGGGGTTATTTAAAGGAACAACAATCGAAAAAATACTACCTTTCTTAACTTCACTTTCAATATTAAGTTTCCACCGGTGTCTTCTTACAATATCTTTAACATAAGTTAAACCTAATCCAAAACCTTTAACATTATGAATGTTACCCGTTGGTATTCTAAAAAACTTTTTAAAAATCTTCTTATGATATTTCTTATCTATTCCTATTCCGTTATCCTTTATATACAAATGGAGATTTTTTTTATCCGATTGAGTTGAAATTGAAATTTCTGGCTTTGAGTCTGAATACTTTATCGAATTATCGATTAAATTAACAATTAGATTTGTTAAATGAAATTTATCTGCACAAATCATATATTCCTTGGCTTTTAAGTCTAAAGTAAAGTGTCCTTGTTGTTCATTTACGCGCCACATTGCATTATCGAGTAAGTTACATAAGTATTCGTGAAAATTGACATTTACTTTATTTAATCGACCAATATTTTCAAGCTCACTCATTCCAAGAACCTTTTCAATATGTTGCAACAAGGTATTTGCCTGGTCCTTTATAATTTGTGAATATTGTTTAATCCTGTTAGGTTCATTAATTATATCTTTTTCGTTTAATACATCCGTAGATAAGACTATGGAAGATAATGGTGTTTTAAATTCGTGGGTGAGATTATTGACAACATCTTTTTGTAACTCTGAGAATCTTTTTTGTTGTAAAATAACGATTAAAGCATAACCTAAAAATATAACAACAAAGATTAGTATTCCTGATAAGATATATATGCTATTTATATTTCCTAAAATATATTGTTTACGCCAGGGAAAATGTATGCCAAAATAATAAATGAATTCATCATGTTTAGGCAGTTCTATATTAGATGGTTTGTTATTTTTATCGCTTAGATCGATGTATTTGCCGTATAACATCTTATCTGATTGACAGTCGTATATTCCATATTCAAAATCGAGTTTAATATTTTGTTTTTCGAAAGTTTTTATGAGATAGTGCTCAAGCACATCGGCATCGATAAAATCATTTACATTAACAACAAAATAATCGGGCGTTATTTGGGCAACAGGATTAATACCAACATATTTGATATTGTTTAATTGGTAGATTTGTTCCACTACATCCCAAAGTGCTACTTGAATTTTTTGATTCAGTTTTCGATCTTCGTTATTAAAGCTTATCTGAAAAAAATATACTTGCAATGCAATTATTCCAATAATTGAAATTACACCTAAAAAAACTACTAATCGAATGGCAGGCTTTTTCATAAAAGCTAAATTATGGAAATATACAACTTATCGGTATTGATTAACAAACCTTAACAAATAAAAAATATTTTTTAGTTTACATTGACGTACATGCAATGCGAAAACCTGTGTGGCCGCCACGCGAGGCCGGTTTTCCTTGACTGCGAATAATATTCTTGCTATTTTCAATACCGCTGCCCAAACTGCCTCCTTTTAAAATGTGATAAGAACCATATTCTGGACCTTGCGGATTTATTTGTGGGCTTTTCTTATAATATGACTTGTCATACCAATCAGAACACCACTCCCATACATTACCTGTCATATCGTATATCCCCAATTCATTGGGCTGTTTTTGACCTACCGGATGAGTCTCATCGCCTGAATTATCTCGATACCAAGCTACATCACTAATATTGTTGCTCCCGGCATAATCATATCCTTTGCTTTTATTACCTCCACGTGCAGTATACTCCCATTCAGCCTCTGTAGGTAACCTATACTTAATCCCCGTTTTTTTACTTATCCACCTGCAATAAGCATTAACATCCCTCCAACTTACATGTATTACAGGATGATTATATGTATCGGCAGTCCTCATTTCGCCTTTAACGTTGTGTCGCCAATTTATTTTTTTCCTTTTCTCCCAAATCTCCTTTTTATTAATAATATAAGAATAACCATCTACTTCGGGATCAGTATTATACCCCGTCTCATTAATAAACATTTCAAATTGTGAAACAGTTACTTCATATTTACTTATATAAAAATCATCCAATGAAACGCTATGAACTGGCTTTGTGTCATCATCACCATTTTCGCTACCCATGCTAAAAGTACCACCTTTTACAAACACCATTTGATTTTTTAAATCAGAATTTTGCTGATAGTAACTGATCTTTGAAATTTGTTTTGATGTATAATTCACATGAATTTCTAATTGCTTTTTAAAATATACTGCCGGTAAAAAAAATATGAAGCTTATTATTAGTATGAATCTTTCTTTCATTTGGCTTAGTTTAAAATTAGAAGGTTTAAAGATCAAAACAATCGTGAACAATATAATAAAATTTTATTATAAAGATTGAAGTTTATCAGCTTAGCTTTGAAAAATCATTAATTGAACGTATTTATAAATATATTTTTAATTTAATAAGTAAAAATCTTAAGAATTAATAGTTACCTTTAGGAATCTAAGCTACAGTCTATGATCAATTTAGGTGATATAATACTTCGTAATTGGCAAAAAAAAGATATTAAATCTTTAGCTAAAAATGCCAATAATAAAAAGATCTGGAATAATTTAAGAGACGAATTTCCGCATCCCTACACTGAAATGGCAGCAAAACAATGGATTGCAATTGCTAATCAAGATAAACCCCTAACTAACTTTGCTATAATATATAAAGGTACTGCTGTTGGTGGGATTGGTATTATTGTACAAACTGATGTTTTTAGAAGAAATGCAGAAATTGGTTACTGGTTGGGAGAGAAATATTGGAACAAGGGAATTTCAACTAAAGCTGTAAAAGCAATGGTGAAATATGCTTTTGAAACATTTGAAATAAATCGATTATTTGCTAATGTTTTTGAATCAAATATTGCCTCAATTCGAATTCTTCAAAAATGTGGTTTTACCGAAGAAGTTTGTCTAAAAAAGTCGGTGATAAAAAATAACCAAATTCAGGATTGTTTTATTTATTCAATACATAGAACAGGCAATAGTTAATAATATTTAAAAAGAAGTTTGAAATTATTGAAATCTCTGAAAAATCAGGATATAAAAAAGCAACTTTACTGGTTATTATTACATCTTACTTTTATATACTAATTGCATATGTTATGAAATCTATCAGTTTTTACCAGTTACTACTTTTCATTCTAACATTTATACTTTTTTCTGGATGTCCACTTAATGAAGAACTGGAAAAGGGCCAATTTCCTTTAACCCCTGTGAATTTCGAGGACATGAATTCAGAATATGATGATTATAATTCTGCTCTACCATATGAATTATATAATCAATTTCCTTATTTATTTTCATCTAATAGAGCTTCTTTAGGAAATGATTTTAATATTGAAAATTTCTATGTTGAATTTTACTATTCTCCAGAAACAAACATAGCATATTTTAATGCCACTGATTATACGCCTCCATTTTATGATTCAGCTATCGAAAAACTAACAACACTCTCAAATGAACTTGGTCCTTATTTAATGTATAATAACGATTACCTTTATGATATACTTTTTTATGCAACAGATTCATCGGGCAATTTAGATATTTACACAATACAATATTACACATACGAGACAGATTGGTATACTCCGGAACCACTAAGCAAAATAAACACAATTTATAATGAAGCTTATCCAACAATTAATCGTACAATTGATAAAATGTATTTTTGTTCAGATTTAGCTGGATTTTACGATTTATACTATGTTGAAATAACTGGTTCGTCGTTAATAAATTGGCTTGAAACAGAAGATTTGCCGATTTGGAATGCTTGTGACATTTTAAATAGTTCTTCTAATGATAAATGTCCTTATATAATAGGCAACATTATGGTTTTTACTTCCGATCGCGATGGAGGATATGGTGGTTATGATTTATATTATTCGGAGTTAGTTGATGGAAATTGGACTGAACCAATAAATTTTGGAGAGGAAATTAATAGTGAGTATGATGAATACCGACCCGTTATTATGTATGCTTTTAATTACCTTACCGATTTAATGTTCTTTTCTTCGAACAGACCCGGAGGTCTTGGAGGTTATGATTTATACTATGTAGGAATTCCAAAAATTAAATTTTAATACTTTACATACCTTGAAATTCATTCCCTGATTTTTTTACTGATCAGGGATTTTTTATTTTTAACAGTTCTTTAATTATAAAATCATGAAAATAATATTAAGTTTTTTTACCATAGTTTTTATCAGCCTAAACTTTGCACAGTCTCAAGAAAACAGTCTAATTCTAGTCCATCCAACCGAATATAATCTTAAACTTTTTACTTATTTGATTGATAGCAATATTGTGGATATTGGCAATTTAAGTATTACGGGAGTTTATCATAAAGATGAGGTTTACGATTATACAAAATCTGAATCATTTTTAGCTAAAAATAACTATCCAAATATTACTTTAAGAGAAATCACCAATAATATCGACGCTGATCAACTTTATAAAATGAATGAATGCACTGAAGTATACTCCGAATTATTTAAAAATAGCAAAGGAATTCTCTTTTTAGGTGGCCCAGATTTACCTCCGGCTATTTACAGCGAACAAACAAGTTTATTAACACGAATGACAGATCCATATCGTCATTACTTCGAAGCCTCTTTTTTATTTCATTTGTTGGGTGGTTCTCAAAATCCAGAATTTATGCCATTGTTAGAAGAAAATCCTGATTTTATAGTTTATGCTATCTGTTTAGGAATGCAAACCATGAACATAGCAACCGGCGGAACGATGATTCAAGATATTCCTAGTGAAATTTACAGCTTGAATTTTGTAGAAGAAGTTTTAGCTTCCGATAACAACACAAAACACAGAAATTACAACAACAATTTATCAATTGATTCAACTCTATTTTCTGGGAGTTTTCATCAAATAAATATTTCAAATCAAAAAGCGTTGGTTGGTGATTATAATAAAAATATTACTCCACTTGTTTATAGTAATCATCACCAGGCAATAGAGAAATTAGGAAAAAACATTGAAGTTATTTCCACCTCAACAGACGATAAAATTATTGAAGCCATTGTGCACAAAAAATACCCAAATGTACTTGGAATACAATTTCACCCGGAAGGAACATATTTACATGATCCTGAAATAAAGTATAGAAAATCAGAATCAGATTCACTTCTATCAGGAAAACAAATACTAATAGACCATAACAGCTATGAATTTCATTTGGAATTTTGGAAAAGTTTTTCAAAAAAGGTTAATTCAAAATAAACCCATTTTATTAATAGTAGTATACATAAATTAAGAAGCATTCCATTGAACTTTCTTTGATTTATATTGTATTTTTATTTACATTTAGTTGTCGATCTAGTACTTAAAATCTTAATAAACTGTTTTATGAAACTTAAATTTTTATTTATTCCAATTCTTCTGATTGCATTTGCATGCCAGAATACTCCCACAGAAACTGCTCAAGAAACTGAACCAGCATTAGAAGAAGCAACACAAGAATTTGTTGCTAATGCAAAAGTTGAAATCAAAATTTCTGGAATGTCATGTGCTGGCTGTGAAAACGCGATTCAAGAAGCAATTGATAAATTTGATGGAGTTTATGCCTCAAAAGCAGATCACGAAAAAGGTATAGCTGTATTAGAATTGGATTCTACAAAAATTGATCTGTTAAAAGTTAAAGAAGCTATCAATGAATTGGGATATGAAGCGAAAGAACATAGCATTTTAAGCGAATAGATTAAATCTTAAGCAAAAATTAAATATATTAATATGAAAAATCTTACAACTATTGGAAGAATTCTATTTGCTCTGCCATTCGCAGTTTTTGGATTAAATCATTTCCTTATGGTCGATTTTTTTACGGGAATGTTAAACTCATTTATTCCTGGAACAAGTTTTACTATTATTCTTACAGGAATTGCATTAATTGCTGCTAGTATTAGTATTATTTTTAAAAAGTATATCAAACTTTCATGTTTATTACTAGCTATATTATTATTTATTTTTATTGTTAGCATTCACATTCCTCAGTTATTTGATCCTGCAAAAAAATTACTTGCTTTAGTTTCCTTACTAAAAGATATGGCACTAATGGGCGGAGCCCTGATGATTGCAGGAATATATCAAAAAGAAGAAAACGAACCAGGAATTTTATAAAATTATAAGAAATGAGAAAAATTACCACAGTTTTTGTTGTGTTTCTGACATTGGCAACTCTTAAGTTAAACAGTCAAGAGGCTATAAATCAAGATATTCTTGAAATTGGTTGGTTAGAACACCTGGAAGATACAATACCTTTGGATTTAGTATTCAATAGCGAAGTTAATAAAACTGTTACCCTGAGAGAGCTAATTGACAAACCTACAGTTTTATCGTTCGTATATTTTAATTGTCCTGGAGTTTGCAACCCATTACAGGAGAGCATTTCTCGAGTTGTAGAAAAAACGGATATGGAATTAGGGAAGGATTATCAAATCTTAACTATCAGTTTTGATGTGAGCGACACTCCTGAAAAAGCTCAAAAGAAAAAGAAGAATTTTATACAAAACATTGTAAAGAAAAAAGCTGACCATTGGATGTATTTAACTGGTGACCAAGAAAATATTGATGCAATTACTGAAGCTGTTGGCTTTAAATATAAAGCCACCGGGCTTGATTTTGCGCATCCATCAGGAATTATTCTGTTAAGTCCGGAAGGTAAAATAACTCGATATTTATATGGTCTCGATTTTTTACCGTTCGATTTAAAAATGGCAATAATCGAAGCTCAACAAGGACTTGCAAAACCAACTATTAATAAAGTTTTACAGTATTGTTTTAATTATGATCCTAAAGGACAAGGTTATACTTTAAGTGTTACGCGTGTTGCAGGAACTATAATAATGTTTATTGCTGTTTTAGTATTTGTTGGATTAATAGTTAGTAGACGAAGATCAATAAAGAAAGTAAATTAGAAGTGTAATAATAACAAGATGCTTCGACAAGCTCAGCATGACATTTTAAATATTTTTACATCACTCCCAAAACTCATGCGTTTGGGAGTTTCTTTGGCTGTTTCCTTTTCAGCTGCTACTGGTAATATTGTAGCTAAATTTAGTCTAGAACTAGAAATAATATATTTGATTTTGGGAGTCTTTTTACTCGCAGGAGGTGCTTCAGCATTAAATCAATATCAAGAAAGAATTACTGATTCTTTAATGTCAAGAACTAAAAACCGACCTATTCCATCTGGCAAAATATCAGTATCTACAGGACTAATTCTTGCCATACTTTTATGTACTGTAGGATTCTTAATACTATATTTCAAAAGCGGAAAAATACCTGCATTGCTTGGGCTACTTAATCTTCTATGGTATAACGGTTTTTACACTTATTTAAAAAAGAAAACAGCATTCGCTGTAGTTCCGGGTTCACTTACTGGAGTAACTCCACTTCTTATTGGTTGGAGCGCTGCAAATGTGAGCTTATTAAATCCTGTTATAATATTTATTTCTTTTTTTATTTATATGTGGCAAATACCGCATTTTTGGTTGCTCCATATAAAGTATGCCAAAGACTACGAAAAAGCAGGACTTGGAGTATTACATAAATTGTTTTCCGATTCTCAAATAAAAAGAATCATATTCGCATGGATTATTGCAACTTCCTTTACTTCATTATTACTGCCATTTTTTGGAATAATTCATTCCGCATATATAGCTGTAATTTTAGTAGGAGTAAATATTTGGATTGACATTTCCTTTTACAAAATAATCTTTGAGGAAAGAGAAGGCTTTAACTACAAAAAAGCATTTATCGAAATAAATGCTTTCATGATTGTTGTTATGTCTTTATTGATTATTGATTTTCTTCTTTAATGTTCTTTATCTGAAAGTGTTTCTAAGAAAACTATTATTTGTTCTACTTCTTCTTCCGAAAGTTCATTTTGGTAAGATCTCATTAATCCTTTACTAAATCCCTTTACCAAATCTTCATCAGGACTGTAAATTGATTTTTTAATGTATTCTGCATCAACAACTAATGTTCTCTCTGTACCTTTAGTTACTACTTCAACCTCATGTCCAAAAATTCCTTTATAAGTCGGACCTACCAATTTAGAGCCATCCAGTGAATGACATGCAACGCATCCGTTATCTCTTAATATTTGTAATCCCAAAGCACCAGGAGTTGATGCTATTTTAACAGCAGCGCTTGTATCAATATACCACTCATCGTACGCTTCCTGTCTTAAAACTTTAACTTCAGTTGTCATAAATGAATGCTGCAATCCGCAATATTCAGCGCAAAATAAATCATACGATCCTTCTGTTGTAGCTTCAAACCACATTTTTGTTACTCTACCGGGTACAATATCTTGTTTTATTCTAAATGCAGGAATATATAAACTGTGCAGTACATCTGGTGATGTTACCAATAATTCAACCGGTTTCCCCAATGGTACAATTAAAGTATCCATTTTTTTGCCATTCTCGTATTCAAATCTCCACGACCACATTTGAGCTGTAGTTTTTATCTCAATAGCATCTTCAGGAGCATCTGATAACATTGGAATCCAAGCCATCCAACCATAATAAAACATTCCTATAACCAATCCTATTGGAATTACTGTCCAAATAATCTCCAGCCAAACATTACCTTCAATCTGAGTTGGAACTGGATTTTTCTTTTCTCTATATCGAATTAAAAAATAAATTAGAACAGCAGTTAAAGCTACTAGAAAAAAAGTAATTATCGAGAATATAACCACAAATGCAGTGTCGACTCCTTCTGAAAAATTTGATAGATTAGAATACATTGCTAAAATTTAAATCTATTAATAACCGTAATCCAAGAATGTAATAATTAAAACCAATGTCAATACCAGTAAAACTCCTATTACCATTAATGAATACATTTTTTTATCAAAAAACAAATGCATGAAAACCGAAAATACAAGTAATGATTTAACACCAGCTATTGATAATGCAACGATGATACTAACATTTCCTAAATCAATTTTTGTTACATAAATTGATAACATTGTTAATGCTATTAGCGATACAAGAATCCCCAAATACATTTTAAAGCTTACTATTTTATGTTCTCCTGATTTTTCCATAATCTAAGCAATTAAATAAAATAAAGGAAACAAGAATATCCAAATAATATCAACTAAGTGCCAATATAATCCAGTATTTTCTAACTGAACAAATCGCTCTACATTAATTTTATCATTTTTTACTTTAAATATCATAATAGCTATTAATACAATTCCTACAATTATATGCAAGGCGTGCAGACCTGTCATAAAATAATACAAGCCAAAAAATAAAGTTTCACCATTACCTCGTTCTTGCAAAACTTCTGATCCTGGATAAATTCCATGTCCAATTTTGGCACCCCACTCAAAATACTTGTTAACCAAGAAAATTACCGCAAGAACTAACGTGGTAGCTAAAAGGGCCATTGTTAGCTTTGGCTTTTTCATTTGAACCGAAGATATGGACATAGCAATTGTAGCACTACTTATTAATAAAATAATCGTGTTGATTGCTCCAATTTTTACGCTAAGTTCTTCGCCAGCTAAACTAAACGCTTGTCCGTGCTTGTATCTATATACTGCATAAACAAGAAATAGTCCGCCAAAGAATAATAGCTCAGTAAAAATGAATAACCACATTCCCATTTTAGAGCCTTCG
The DNA here is from genome assembly GCA_042584405.1 of Bacteroidota bacterium. Taxonomy (GTDB): domain Bacteria; phylum Bacteroidota; class Bacteroidia; order Bacteroidales; family UBA12077; genus UBA12077. The sequence continues at coordinate 19,092 of JBHOSR010000001.1, read as the reverse complement.
TGATCATAGTGATCATGTATTTCGTGTTCGCTCATATTTTGAATTTATTTTATTTCAGGTATTTCTTCAAAATTCTCAACAATAGGAGGGCTGGAAATAGTCCATTCAAGTGTTTCACCTCCCCAAGGATTCTGTTCTGCTTTTTTCCCTTTTTTAGCTGATCTAAACAAATTAAAAATTACAACTGTAATTCCCGCAATCATAATAAATGCTCCAAAGGAAGATAGGATGTTTGCAAAATGAAACTCTGGAACATAATCGTAATACCTTCTTGGCATTCCAGCAATTCCTAAATAAAGCATTGGTGAATAAAGAAGTAAGAACCCAAAAAAGAAAATAATCCACCCTGCATTAGCCCACCATTCATCATACATTTTACCATAAATTTTAGGAAACCAATAATGTATTCCAGCAAAGAATGCGAAACCTACTCCTCCAAATACTATAAAATGGAAATGACCTACAACAAAAGCAGTATCGTGCAAATGAACATTAGTAGCTAGTGCTCCTAAAACCATTCCTGTTAATCCTCCAATCATAAAAACAAATAAAAAGGATACTGCCCAATACATTGGTGTTTTTAAAACTATTGATCCCTTATATAATGTTGCAAGCCAATTGAATATTTTTATTGCACTCGGAATTGCAACTAGAAAAGTTAAAAATGAAAATGCAAACAACGAAGTTCCGCTCATACCAGCTGTAAACATATGGTGTCCCCAAACAAAATAGCCAACAAATGCTATAAGTAATGTTGATATTACGACAGCATTATATCCAAAAATCTTCTTTTTAGCAAAAGTTGGAATTACCTCAGAAATAACACCCATTGCTGGCAATATCATTATATATACAGCCGGATGCGAATAAATCCAAAATAAATGTTGATATAAAACTGGATCACCCCCAAGCGCCGGATCAAAAAATCCAATATTTAAAACTCTCTCCGCTACTACCATTAAAAGTGTTATTCCTACAACTGGAGTAGCTAACAACTGAATCCAGGCTGTTCCATAAAGTGTCCAAGGGAATAATGGCATTTTCAACCATTTCATCCCTGGTGCCCTCATACGGTGCATAGTTACAATAAAATTCAATCCTGTAAGTATTGAAGAAAATCCTAATACAAATGCACCAATTAATGCAGGTAATACATTAGATTGTGTTTTGAAACTATAAGGAGCATAGAAAGTCCAACCTGTATCAGGTGATCCGTCTCCCATAAATTGAGATGAAATTGCTATTGCTGCTCCTATTACATATAACCACCATGACATTAAATTTAATCTAGGATAAAAAACATCTTTTGCTCCAATTAATATTGGAAGAAAGAAGTTTCCAAATATTGCAGGAATACCCGGTACAACAATTAAAAAAATCATTGTTATTCCGTGCAAAGTAAATACTGCATTATATGACTTTGCCTCCATAATTGTCTTACCAGGAGCAATCAATTCAAACTTCATTAATAAGCCTAAAATTGCACCTACAATAAAGAAAGTCATTATGGAATATAAATAGAGCAATCCAATTCTTTTATGATCTGTTGAAAAAATCCACGCAAAAATTCCTTTGTATTTTCCTTTGTATTCTAAGTAATTGGGAAGGTTAGAATTACTCATAATCTTGTTTAATTATATATTAATAGATTAAATATTACGAATTACTTGACTAAATTTATGAATAAAAATATTCAAAAGACATAAAAGTAAAAAAAATATTCTAAAAATAGCCATTCAAGTATTGAATTGCTCAAATAAATTATTATTTTTATCTGTCTAATCAACAATAAATTGTGTGATAAAACATGAAATTCAACCATATTATTAGCTAATTATTAAATATTTAATTTAAATAAGTTTAAACCTTAATAATCATCAAATATTAGCTAAATAAAATTTTTATTACGAAATTGATAACAAATTGCAATCAACCTAAAATATGAAAAGGGATCTACTTAATTACGTCAAACTGCTTTTTCTTTTTAAATTATTAATCATATTTTCTACAAATTACTCCTTTGCTGAGAATTTAAAAGATGCTGAACAAGAAGATCATATATCGCATGATTCTGATGATTTAAAATTAGGAGAAAGACTATTTTTCGGATTAATAAAAACAGGAGACAATACAGTTAACTGTGCTTCTTGTCATAATACTGCTGTGGTTGATACTTTTAACTGGAATCCATCTGCTCTAGAATTGGCATTTTCGACACAGCAAATGGATAGTGTCACTTTTGCAAATACTTTACTTAATCCTGTTACAAAAAGAATTTCGGAAGTACATGAAAATATTCATCTGAATGCAGAGCAAGTTTTACTTATTAGACATTATATTGATACCTATAGAACAAATGGATTAGAAGAATCTAAAATACTTGCCACTAATTTAGCATTTCTTATTTTTCTTGTTGTATTATTTCTTGCTGCATTCATTGATTTAAGTATTACTAAAATTATTAAGTTCAAACTTGCACATGGATTGGTAATGTTAATTGCCCTCACCTTTATTTTAAAAATTACAGTACATAGCGCAATTGGCTTAGGAAGAACGAAAGATTATGCTCCCTTGCAGCCTATCAAATTCTCACATAAGGTTCATGCAACAGATAATAAAATAGATTGTATTTATTGTCATCATACAGCAGAAACTGCTAAATCAGCAGGAATTCCATCTACAAATGTTTGTTTAAACTGTCATGAGTTAGTTCGCGAAGGAACAAATTCAGGAAGATTTGAAATTAAAAAAATACTTACAAATGTTGAAAACGGAACTGCACCTAAATGGTTTCGTATTCATAAACTTCCTGACCATGTTTATTTTAATCATTCGCAACATGTTGAAGTTGCTAAACTTGAATGTGCCGAATGCCATGGACCAATAAAAGATAACCACTTAGCATCACAGTATGCTGAACTTTCAATGGGATGGTGTTTAGATTGCCATAGAACAAAAAAGGTTGATTTCTTAGGAAATGATTATTACAGTGAAACATTTGAAGAATATCACGAAAAGTTTAAGAATAATCAGATTGATTCACTTACAGTTGCTGAATTGGGTGGCGAAAACTGTATGAAATGTCATTATTAATATCGAAGTAAATAAGTTTCATATATGACTAAATATTGGAAAAGCTTAGATGGGATTTCCATCCAGGATAAAGACGATAAGCACGAAAAGAAAACTCCAACCAACAGAAGGGATTTTCTTAAAATGTTTGGATTTGGATTGGCTTCTACATTTGTTCTCTCAAGATGTGAGAATGCAGCACATAAAGCCATTCCATATTTAATTAAGCCTGAAGAAATCACTCCAAGTATGGCTAATTATTATGCTTCATCTTTTTTCGATGGTGATAAGTTTAATAGCATTTTAGTTAAAGTTCTTGATGGTCGACCTATAAAGATTGAAGGAAATGATTTGTCATCAATTTCAAATGGGGCAACTAATAGTATTACACAATCTTCCATATTAAGTTTATATGATGATACTCGCTACAGAAAACCTAAAATAAATGGTGTAAATTCTGAATGGAACGAAGTAGATACTCAGATTATTGAGCAAATTAGAGCAATTGAAGAAAAAAATGGCAAAATTGCAATAGTATCTCCAAGTATAATTAGTTTATCAACAAAAAAAGTAATTGCTGATTTTATTAAGGAATACCCAATGGTAGAGCATGTATCATATGATGCCATTTCAGTTTCAACTTTGTTAGATGCTAATAAAGATTCATTTGGAAAAAGAACAATTCCAAATTACAAATTCGATAGTGCCCAAGTAATAGTTGGAATTAATGCAGATTTCTTAGGTACATGGTTGTCACCTATTGAATATACTAAACAGTATGTTCAAAACAGAATAGTAAGTGAAGATAAAAGAGAAATGTCGAGACACATTCAAATTGAAAGTGGAATGTCACTTACCGGAAGTAATGCTGATGAAAGAATTATTATTAATCCATCTGAAGAACAAAATATAATTGCCAATATATTTAATTATTTAGCAAGAAAAGTTGGTGAAAAAGAAATCTCTGCTTTCAAATGTGAGACTGACATTTCTAAGTTAGGTGATGAACTTCTAAATAATAAAGGTAAATCATTAGTTGTTTGTGGAACAAACAATAAAGAAACTCAGCTAATTGTAAATGGTATCAATCAGCTTTTAGGAAATTATGGAAAAACAATTTCCTTTAATCAGGCACTTTTAACTAAGCAAGGTGATGATAAAGAAATGGCAGAATTCATCAATAATTTGGATTCATATAATGGAGTAATCTTTTACGATTGTAATCCTGTTTACGATTATCCGGCAGCTGGTAAGCTAACAACTGCGTTAAAAAATTTAGATTTAAGTATTTCTCTTTCTACCATTCCTGATGAAACTTCTGAATTAGTTAAATATGTTTGCCCAGCAAGTAATTACTTGGAATCTTGGAACGATTTAAATCCAAAAGAAGGAATTTATAGTTTAGCTCAACCGTGCATTCATTCAATTTTTGATACCAGACAAGAACAAGAGTCTTTGTTAAAATGGGCTGGAAATAATCAGGAATTTATTGAAATCTTAAAAGACATCTGGAAGGAAGAAGTCTATGCAAAAACAAATCAAGTATTTGATTTTGGAGATTTCTGGACTAAATCATTACAAAATGGTGTTGTTGAATTAGAAGTAAATTCTTCTGAACCGAAATTCAACCATAATTTAAATTCAATAAAACTAGCTGAAACTGTAAAATCAGATTTAGAACTTCAAATCTACGAAAGTGTAAATATTAGTACGGGTAAATATGCCAACAATCCTTGGTTACAAGAATTGCCAGACCCTGTTTCTAAAGTTACCTGGGATAATTATGCTGCCGTTTCGGTATCATTTGCTAAAGAGAAAAATCTAAAAACAGGTGATGTTATTAAAATTAATGCCAGTCTAAAAATTCCTATTTTAGTTCAACCTGGACAAGCTAAAAATACAATTTCGATTTCATTAGGCTATGGTAGAACAGTTGCTGGAAAATCTGGAAAAGATATTGGGACTGACGTTTATCAATTAATAATTACAAACGATTATAGAGTTTATTCATTAAGTAATATCTCAATTGAAAAAACTGTAGAAACTCACGAGCTTGCTACCACACAATCGCATGATTCTATGGAAGGTCGTGATATTGTTCGTGAAACAACTTTGGAAAAATACAAAGAGAACCCTGAGTCTGGTAACGAGCGACATAAAGAAGTTGAGAAGCATCATCAAACCTTATATAAGGAGTTTGAATATGAAGGTCATCATTGGGCAATGGCAATTGATTTAAATGCTTGTACGGGATGTAACACATGCGTTGCGGCTTGTAGTATCGAAAATAACGTACCGATTGTTGGAAAAACAGAAGTTTCGCGTGCTCACGAAATGCATTGGATGAGAATTGACAGATATTATGCCGGAGACCCAGAAAATCCTGAAGTAGTTCGTCAGCCTGTGATGTGTCAACATTGCGATAACGCACCTTGCGAAAATGTTTGTCCTGTTGGAGCAACAAATCATAGCTCCGAAGGGATAAACCAAATGGCCTATAACCGTTGTATTGGAACACGTTATTGCAACAATAATTGTCCTTACAAAGTTCGCCGTTTTAACTGGTTAGATTATAACAAATCGGATGCATTAGAAGGTAATTTATACGACCCACACGGCATGACATTAGATTTACCACGAATGGTTTTAAATCCTGATGTTACAGTTCGTGCAAAAGGTGTAATTGAAAAATGCTCTTTCTGTATACAGCGAATTCAAGAAAAGAAATTGAATGCTAAATTGGAGAATCGAGCGTTGCAAGATGGTGAAATTAAACCTGCTTGTCAGCAAACCTGTCCGGCTAATGCAATTGTATTCGGAGATTTAAATGATAAAAACAGCAAAGTTTACAAGTTATTTAAAGAACAACGCAGATATCATTTGTTAGAAGAATTACATACTTTACCATCAGTTGGATATCTAACTAAAGTAAGAAATAAAAGGAAATAATAATCATTAAAATAATAAAAGGTGTCTGAAATTTCAACTCGTGAACCATTAATTCGTGGCAATAAAAGCTTAAAAAATATCACCGATGATGTTTTTAATCCGATAATTGCTAAACCTGGCATACTCTGGTTTGTAGGAATCATGATTGCAGGTTCTGCCGCATTAATTGGAATCATTGCAATTGTACTTACTATATGGAAAGGTATTGGGCTCTGGGGAGTAAATAAAACCATTGGTTGGGGATGGAGTATTACCAACTTTGTATGGTGGGTAGGTATTGGTCATGCTGGAACTTTTATATCAGCAATTTTGTTATTATTTCGTCAAAAATGGCGTACAAGTATTAACCGTTCTGCCGAAGCAATGACCATTTTTGCAGTTATCTGTGCAGGACTTTTCCCACTTATTCACATGGGTAGATTTTTACTTGGATTTTTCATTTTCCCATACCCAAATACAAGAGATGTGTGGGTGAATTTTAACTCACCATTGTTGTGGGATGTGTTTGCAATCACAACTTACTTTTTGGTATCCTTAATTTTCTGGTATGTTGGATTAATTCCTGATTTAGGAACCATTCGCGACAAGATGAAAACAAAATTCAAAAAAACGATTTATAAATTCTTGAGTTTTGGATGGACAGGTTCTGCAAAACATTGGCAACGTTTCGAAATTGTTAGTTTTACTTTAGCAGGTTTAGCTGCACCACTTGTTTTATCGGTTCATACTATTGTGAGTTTCGACTTTGCCACGTCGGTAATTCCTGGTTGGCATACCACTATTTTTCCGCCTTATTTTGTATCTGGAGCAATTTTCTCCGGTTTTGCAATGGTACTAACGCTACTGATAATTGCCAGAAAAACAATGAACCTTCAAGACTACATCACAATTAATCACATAGAATTGATGAATAAAATTATCATTCTGACGGGTTCTATTGTAGGAGTTGCATATATAACTGAGCTTTTCATGGCTTGGTATTCTGGAGTTGAATATGAATTATTTGCATTTATTAATCGTGCGACTGGACCATATTGGTGGGCATATTGGATAATGATGACATGTAATGTTGTATCACCACAATTATTCTGGTTTAAGAAATTACGGCGAAGCATTGGTTTTACATTCTTTATGTCGATTCTGATAAATATAGGAATGTGGTTCGAACGATTTGTAATTATTGTGACATCATTACATAGAGATTATTTACCATCGAGTTGGGAAATGTACAAACCAACAATTATTGAAGTGGCAATTTTTGTAGGGACACTTGGAATATTTTTTACTTTATTCTTACTATTTGTAAGATTCTTTCCGGCTATTGCAATGGCTGAAGTTAAAACAACCATCAAGAATAAGTAATTAGTTATGAAAGAGATATCAGGATATTACGAGAAAGAAGCCAGCTTATTAGAAGCTGTTAAAAGCTTACGAGAGAATAAAATCAAAATTAAAGATGTGTTTTCTCCATACCCTATTCATGGATTAGACCATGCTATGGGATTAAAACGTTCTTGGTTACCACGTGCTGCATTTATTGGTGGAGCGATAGGTGCCATTTCTGGTTTTGGATTTCAGGCTTGGGTTTTTACCAGAGCTTATCCTATAAATATTGGAGGGAAACCTTTTTTGGCGACACCATCTTTTATTCCCGTGACATTCGAGTGCGCTATTCTATTTGCTGCCTTTGCAATTGTAATAGCATATTTAGTTAAGTCTCATTTAGGTCCAGGTTCAGACAATAAAATTTATGATGAAAGAGCTTCAGATGACAGGTTTGTGGTTGTTTTAGATACTGCAAACGCAGAAAAAAATGAAGCTGAAAAAATAAAATCCAAGTTTGAAGAAACGGGTGCACAAAATGTAAAATTTGAAGAATAATATAGATTTCATTATGGAAAATCTCAACATAAAATTTCAATTCAGTAAAAAGGTTAAAATTGTTTTAGCGATTCTTATTCTTATCGGATTAGCTACTTTAGCTTTTGGCTTGCTAAATTATTCACCCGAAAAAATCTGGTCCGTATTGTTATTAAATTCAGTTAACTTCTTAACTATTGGGCTTGGGGCTACTTTTTTTATTGCAATTCATATTATTACACAATCGGGTTGGCATGTATCTATTCAAAGAATTCCAGAAGCTATTAGTATGTATTTGCCAATTGGAGCAATATTTATGATTATCATGTTATTTGGGTTGAATCATGTTTTTCATTGGACACATGAAATACATCACGACCCGTTAATAATGAAGAAGGAAGCTTTCTTAAATGTTCCATTTTTTATTACAAGGCTTGTAATTTATTTGTCCGTTTGGATTTTTCTTACCTATATGTTGAGAAAACTTTCTAAGAAAAGTGATGTTGAAGATGGATTAAAATTCTACAATAAGAGTAGAACTTATGCAGCATTGTTCTTAGTATTTTTTGCAATTACTATCGTAACTTTTGCATGGGATTGGCTAATGTCAATAGAAGCACATTGGTTTAGTACTTTGTTTGGCTGGTATGTTTTATCCGGTGTTATTGTAAAAAGTTTTGCAGCGATTATAATTGTAGTAGCAATTTTGAGATATTTAGGTTATTTGGAATTCATCACAACTGAAAATATTCATGACTTGGCCAGATACCTATTTTCATTTGGAATTTTTTGGATGTATTTATGGTTCTCTCAATTCATGCTGATTTGGTATGCAAATATCCCAGAAGAAACATTTTACTATATAAAAAGAATAGATGATTACCGTTTTCTGTTTTTCTTGAATCTTACTTTGAATTTTTTGATTCCATTTTTGGTTTTAGTTATTCGAAAGTTCAGGAGAGAACTTTGGATAGTTACAGCTATGGCAATTGTCGTATTTATTGGACAGTGGGTTGACCAATATTTAATGATCTTTCCTGACACAATGAAAGAAATACAAAGTATCGGGTTATTTGATATAGGATTAACAATCGGATTTATTGGCATTTTCTTGTGGGTTGTTTTACTATCTTTAACAAAAGCCGATTTATTACCAAAGAATCATCCGTATTTAGAAGAGAGTTTCCATTACGAAAACATTTAGTTTCATATGAAAAAATTTAGAATAGTTTATATAGCCTTCAGTTTTGCCATTGTTTTTACTTCATGTGATAAACGTAGCACAGAACGTGGTCATAGCTTTTTACCTGATATGGAGAAATCTCAGGCTTACGATACATATAGTGAGAATCCAAATTTTAAAGATTCAATGACAATGCGTATGCCCGTAGCAGGAACTGTTCCTAGAAATGTAGCTCCATATCACCTTGTAAAAACTGATGAAGATTTAAAACTGGCCGGTGAAAAGTTCAGTATGCCATTTAAATATACTGAAGAAAATATAGCAAAAGGGAAACTTCAATTCGAACGTTTCTGCATGCAATGTCATGGTGAAAAAGGAGATGGTCAAGGCTTTTTATATACAAGTAAAAAATATGCATTTCCTCCTGCAAACTTAATCCTTGATAAAACTATTAATCGACCTGATGGTGAAATTTACCACATAATAAATGTCGGGATAAACATTATGGGAGCGCATGCTTCACAAATTTCGCAAGAAGACAGATGGAAAATTGTGCTTTATATTAGAGAAGATCTACAGAAAATCAAATAAAAAACTCCCTTTCCGGGAGTTTTCTTTTAGTGATAATTTATCTTTTAACAATTGGGACATACTCTTCTCTTTTACATACATTCCTATATGCTGGTCGAATAATTCTTTTACTTTCAAAATTAAGTTCTTCAATTCTGTGAGCACACCAACCTGCAATTCTTGACATTGCAAATAATGGAGTATACAGCTCTTTAGGTATACCAATCATTTCATATACAAATCCAGAATAAAAGTCGACATTTGCACAGACCACTTTACCTACTTTTGTTCCTTTATAATCCATAAAGGCTTCTATTCCCATGCGTTCAATAGTATGTAAAAATTCGAATTCATCTAACCTACCTTTTTCTATAGCTAATTTTTTTGCCATAGCTTTTAATAATATTGATCTTGGATCAGACTTCGTATATACAGCATGCCCAATACCATAGATTTTCCCAATTTTATCGTATACTTCCTTTTTTAAGATCTTAAGCATATATTCTTTAATCTCGTTTTCATCTTTCCAATCCGATATTGAACTTTTTAGATGATCAAACATATGTTTAACCCGCAGATTAGCACCTCCATGTAAAGGCCCTTTTAAAGAACCAATACCTGCGGTTATGGCAGAATATGTATCTGTACTAGACGAACTAATAACCCTAACTGTAAAGGTTGAGTTATTACCGCCTCCATGCTCAGCATGAAGTACTTGTACCAAGTCTAATACATCAGCGTCTAGTTTTGTATAGTTATTTTCACCTTTTAACATATATAAAAAGTTTTCAGCCATTGACAGTTCTGGAATAGGATGGCGAATCGACAAAGTCTTATTTCTATAATAATGCTGCATACTATGATAAGCATAGGCAATAATTGTCGGAAATTTAGCAATTAGTTGTATGGATTGAATTAATAAGTTTTTGCGAGAAGTATTGTCAGCTTCGAGATCGCGCACATACATTACCATTACCGTCCTAGCCAATACATTCATTATATCCAAACCTTTAAAATCCAGTATGCTCATTTTAATAGCTGGGTCTAATGGTCTTTGACTAGATAAGAGTTCTCTGAAAACATCATGAGTTTCTCTGGTTGGTAAACTCCCAGCCAATAACAAATATACTACCTCAGCAAATCCATGTCGCTCATCTGCCTGAAATCCTAATACTATATCTTTTATATTAATACCTCTATAAAATAATTCTCCATCAAGAGGTAATGTATTTCCATGCTCCTGCCTTTTATATCCAACCACATCACCTATATTAGTTAATCCAACTAATACACCACTATGATCTTCATTCCTTAACCCTCGTTTAACATTGTATTTTTTAAAAAGCTCATTTTCCATGCAACTTTTACCTTGCATAGATTCGTTAAGGTCATTTATTAATGTATCGAAATCTTCAATGTTCTTTCTCATAAGGCTGTGTTATTAAATATCTTAAATAAGTTTCTTAAAATTCAATAAGGGGTTTTAATTCGTTAATGCTGCTTTTAGTTTTTTATCTATTGAGTCCAAAAATTCTTCCGTATTTTGATAATGTTCACTTTTTATATTCTTACCATGTATAATAAGTGCTAAATCCTTAGTCATTATACCAGACTCAACTGTTTCAGTGCAAACCTTTTCAAGGCTATTGGCAAACTGAATTAATTCCTGATTTTCATCAAGCATACCTCTAAAAGCTAATCCTCTGGTCCATGCAAATATGGAAGCAATTGGATTTGTAGAAGTAGGTTTTCCTTCTTGATGCATTCTAAAATGTCTTGTAACAGTTCCATGTGCAGCTTCTGCTTCCATTGTATTTCCATCGGGTGTTATTAAGGTTGATGTCATTAAACCTAACGAACCAAATCCTTGTGCTAAACTATCAGATTGAACATCACCATCATAGTTTTTACAAGCCCAAACAATTTCACCTTCCCATTTCATAACTGCAGCAACCATATCATCAATTAATCGATGCTCGTAAGTTATTCCCAATTCTATAAATTTTGATTCAAATTCATTTTCATATATCTCTTGAAAGATGTCTTTAAATCTTCCATCATATTTTTTAAGTATGGTATTTTTAGTTGAAAGATAAAGTGGCCATTTTTTAAGAATAGCTTGATTCATACATGAGCGAGCAAATCCTCTTATGGATTCATCCAAATTAAACATTACCATTGCGATTCCATCATTATCAAAATCATGAACATCGTAACTTACTTCTTTATCTCCATTATCAGGTGTGAAAGTAACCTTTAACTTACCTTTCCCTTTAACTAAAAAATCAGTAGCAATATATTGATCTCCGTACGCATGACGTCCAATACATATTGGCTTAGTCCAAGTTCTTACAATAGATTTTATATTGTTTAAAACAATCGGTTCTCTGAAAACCGTTCCTCCTAATATCTTTCTAATTGTCCCATTTGGTGATTTCCACATTTTCTTCAAACCAAATTCTTCAACTCTAGCCTCATCAGGAGTGATAGTAGCACATTTTATTCCAACGTTATATTTTTTTATTGCTTCGGCAGCATCAATAGTTATCTGATCGTTAGTTTCATCGCGTTTCTGAATACTTAAATCGTAATATTTTAAATCGATATCAAGATAAGGAAGAATTAATTTCTTTTTAATTTCATCCCAAATTACACGTGTCATCTCATCACCATCGATTTCGACTACTGGATTATCAACTTTAATTTTTTGCATGTATACTTATTTATTCGTTTTGTGATTTTATTAAATTTAGTGCTGACCCTGCTTTGTACCACTCAATCTGCTGTTGATTATATGTATGATCGAGTTCAATGATATCTGTTTTACCATCAGAATGCACAACCTCCAGTTTGATTATATTATTAGGTAAAAAATCTTTTAAATTAATAAAGTTAAATGTGTCATCCTCTTGAATTAAATCATAGTCATTTTCATTTACAAAACTCAATGCAAGCATTCCTTGCTTTTTAAGATTTGTTTCATGAATTCGAGCAAAAGATTTTACAATTACTGCTATAACGCCTAAGTGTCGCGGTTCCATGGCTGCATGTTCGCGCGAAGATCCTTCTCCATAATTATGATCTCCAATTACTATACTTGAGATTTCTGATTTTTTATATGCTCGTTGAACTTCTGGTACTGGTCCATACTCTCCATTTAACTGATTTTTAACAAAATTTGTTTTGTTATTAAAAGCATTTACTGCTCCAATTAGCAGATTGTTTGATATATTATCGAGATGTCCTCGATATTTCAGCCATGGTCCAGCCATTGATATATGATCGGTTGTACATTTTCCAAGAGCCTTAATTAGTAATTTAGCGCTATAAATATTTTGCTTATCCCAAGGTTTAAATGCTTGTAACAATTGTAATCTTTCTGATTCAGGAGCCACTTTTACAGATACTTTCTCACCAGCATCAATAAATGTTCTAAATCCATTATTCTTCACTTCAAATCCATTAGGAGGAAGCTCGATACCATTAGGGGGACTTAATTTTACTTTTTCACCATTTTCGTTTATTAGTTCATCTGTAATAGGATTAAATCTTAAATCTCCAGCAATTACCAATGCTGTAACTAACTCAGGAGATGTTACAAAGGCATGTGTGTTAGGATTGCCATCAGCTCTTTTTGAAAAATTTCGATTAAAAGAATGTACAATCGTATTCTTCTCGCCCTTATCTGCACCTTCTCTTTTCCATTGTCCAATACATGGTCCACAAGCATTTGCAAAAACATTTGCACCAATTTTATTCAGAGTTTCAATAAAGCCATCTCTTTCTATTGTATAACGAACTTGCTCAGAACCAGGAGTTACTGTAAATTCGGATTTTGATTTCAAACCTTTTTTTATCGCTTCCTCAGCAACTGATGCAGCTTTAGAAATATCTTCGTAAGAAGAATTAGTACAAGAGCCAATTAATCCTACATCAATTTTTGTTGGCCAATTATTTTTAATTGCTTCATCTTTCATTTTAGAAATAGGTGTTGCTCTGTCTGGTGTAAATGGTCCATTAATATGCGGCTCCAAGTCAGATAAATTTATTTCAATTACTTGATCAAAATATTTTTCAGGTGTTTCAACAACTTCTGGATCTGGAGTAAGGTGAACTTTAACGTTATTTGCAAGATTTGCAATTTCTTCTCTCCCAGTAATTTTCAAGTATCGTTCAACAGAATTATCATATGCAAAAAGAGATGTTGTTGCACCAATTTCTGCACCCATATTACATATAGTTCCTTTTCCTGTTGCAGATATTGATTTTGCTCCTTCACCAAAATATTCAACAATAGAACCAGTTCCTCCTTTTACTGTTAAGATTCCTGCTAATTTTAAGATTACATCTTTAGGTGAAGCCCATCCATTAAGTTTACCAGTAAGCTTAATCCCTATTATTTTTGGCATTTTTAGCTCCCAGGGCATTCCTGCCATTACATCAACAGCATCAGCACCACCTACACCAATAGCTATCATTCCTAAACCTCCAGCGTTAGGAGTATGAGAATCCGTACCAATCATCATTCCTCCAGGAAAAGCATAATTTTCAAGAACAACCTGATGAATAATCCCACCCCCGGGTTCCCAAAAACCAATTCCATATTTATTAGACACTGACTCAAGAAAATCGTACACTTCTTTATTGGTTATTATTGCTTCTTGCAAATCTTGATTGCCGCTTTTATATGCTTGTATTAGATGATCACAATGAACTGTAGTTGGAACAGCGGTCAAATTTTTTCCGGAATTCATAAACTGAAGCAAGGCCATTTGAGCTGTGGCATCCTGCATTGCAACTCTATCTGGATAAAAGTTTACATAATCTACGCCTCTAATATAAGATAGTACATTTTTATCGTGTATATGAGTATATAATATCTTTTCAGATAATGATAACGGTCGATTTAGTATTTTTTTAATTTTTGATAGTTTAAAGTCAAATTGTTTATATAATTCTTTAATAAGATTTAGATCAAATACCATATGTGCAAATTTTTAAATACAAAAGCGCCTTAGAAAAATAAATTATTATAATATTTCATCTCTATTTTGGTCACTTATAATTATTCATCTTTAGAAACAAGAAATCATAACAATTAGTTTACTTTTTAAAATGATTTTTAAACATTGTTTGAAAATAAACTATTGAAGTTCTTCAATTAGTTAAATATACAAATATTTCAATAATTAGCCTTAATTTACAAAACAAATACCAATAATAAATTTATATTTGCTTGAGGATTATGAATAAAAAGTTAATGTCAAGGCCTACAAAAATAATATACGAACATTATTGCGGTAGAGTTATATTAATTGTAATTTTAAAATTGTAATAAGTGTTTTAAATATAATTTAAATTTATTGTTATGACTATTGATTTAAACTCAGACTTAGGCGAAAGCTATGGTAATTTTAAGATGGGCAATGATGCCGAGATTATGAAATATATAACCTCTGCGAACATCGCATGTGGATTTCATGGAGGAGATCCATTGGTCATTGAAAAAACAGTTATGCTAGCTTTAGAAAATAAAGTTTCTGTTGGCGCACATCCCAGTTATCCTGATTTGCAAGGGTTTGGCCGTCGGTCAATTAAAATGAGCAATGATGAATTGTATGCAATGATTTTATATCAAGTAGGTGCCTTAAAGGCAATTACGACTGCTCTAGGAGGTAAACTACATCATGTAAAACCTCATGGTGCAATGTATAATGATTTGGCTAATAGTTTTCAAAAGGCCAAAGTTGTTTCTGAAGCAATTTATAAAATTGATCCCGAACTAATATTTGTAGGATTAGCAAATTCGGAGATTCAGAATGCTGCTCGTGAAGTTGGATTAAAAAGTGCATGTGAAGTATTTGCTGATAGAGCTTATAATGATGATGGATCGTTAGTGTCTAGATTCAAGTATGGTGCTGTATTTCATGATAGTGAAACTTGTTTAAAACAAGCAAAGCAGATTTTGATAGATAATACTATTCAATCTGTCAATGGAAATAAAGTTGAATTGTGTGTTGATACAATTGGAATTCATGTGGATAGCCAAGAAGCACATGATTTCGTTAAATCATTTCATGAATTTCTGGTTCAAAAAGACATTAAGTTAAAGAGTTTAAAAGCTTAAACCTATTTATCAAATTGAAAAAGCTGTCTCATAAAAAGAGACAGCTTTCCTGTTTTTTATTTCAAAATTTGAACTTTATATTGCCATATTTCCTCTAAATTATTAATTCTAATAATATAAAGACCATTTGGGATTTCTTCTATGTTAATTATGATATTAGAATTATTTGTAGTAAGCCGTTTCAGAACAGCTCCACTAATGTCTATTAATTCAATATTATAATTATCTTCATCCGCAAAAGATATATTAAGCCTATCTTTTGCAGGATTAGGAAATATTTTGCAATCTGATTTAATGCCATTTATTTCATCAAAAACTATAACAGGTTCATTATCTTCTACAAACACACCATCATTTTCTTTATTAGTACTTTTTTCTAAATCGTCATCTCCTCCTAAACCACCAATAACAGATATATATTTAGTTAGCACAGGACTACATCCAAGCATATTACAAGCTCTGAGTTGAAGCTGATACGTTCTATTATATGCTGAATGTCCAGGAGCAACTATAACCGAAGTACCAGATGGATATATTTGAACTGAACCATCATTAGGACTGATAGTCCAGGAATATGATGAAGCGTTTGGTTTAACATCTGACGTATATGTAGTCCTTGGAAATACATACGATGGTTTTTTTACATTGCTGTTAAAGGGAGAAGAACCAATTATCTTACTAGGACCATTAATGTAAGATGGTCTTGCAGGAACAGAAGATACCACTAATACGTTCTTAGAAGAAGAAACTTTATTCCCATTTTCTAAAGTAGTTGTTAATCCTACTTTCATTATCCCATCATGAGAAGCACGAATAGAAACTTTCTCTCCTTGAATACTATTAGAAATATTATTTCCAAAAATTTTACACCAATCATGCCTTAAGTTCGGATAACCACTTGTTTGAAAATATTTACGACTATCTTTTACCATTTCGTCTGGTCCTGATATCACTGGTTTAACATCTTCATCCTTTTGGTAAATACGAATATAGTCGATCCCAAATTTAGCTGGAAAGAAATTAGCATTGCTAGGTGGTGGGCCACCAAATACATGCCCACTGGCAATTGCTAAATTAGCTGTAACATACATGCTGACGTTATCTGCATAACTATGCTTAACAGTTCTAATATTCTTATTATTAAGATACCATTTAAAGTGAGTTGGTGTCCATTCAAAAGCATAAGTATAATAAACATCATCAGCATAAGCAGATTTAATAATTTGAAAAGGTTGAGGATGTTGGCCAGAATCCCACCAATTAGTATGGATAATATTTGGACTGTTTCCTTCAAACTCAAATATATCAATTTCCTTAGTACCCCATAACCAAAAAGCAGGCCATAATCCTTCTCCTTTTGGGATTTTACATTTTATTTCAAAATAACCGTATCGAAATTTAAAAGGAGTTTGTATAGCTCCAGAAGTATAATTAAAAGTACGTAAATTAGGGTTTCCGTCACCCAGTATATGATCGTCTGGAAGCCAGCTGATTTCGCGTTCCGTAACCGTTTCTTTTCTAGCAACTAAACTAAGCTTACCAGATGAAAAAATAAAATTATTTCCATCAGAATACCATTGAAGTTCCTTATTGGCCCATTTACTTCTTTCGCCATTGAAAGAATTTATCCATAAATTATAATTAAGAGAAGTACCATTGAATTCATCATTAAAGATTAAATTATATCCATTTTTATTTAATGGATTATTTACTGGTGATGTTTCAACATAAGGTGGATGACCACAAGAAAAAGCTGATTTTAAATTTAATACAGTAAATAACAATATTAAACTAAGGTTAATTAAGTAGATTCTTTTCATAAATCATTTTTTTTAGTTAATACTATTTTTAAAATTAATATAATAACTAAGAATGCTAAAATATAAAATGAAAATCTACTAATTAGATTTTCGTGAATTGTATAGAAAGTATTTTTATTGTTTAAATAAAGTATTCCATGAAAAGCGTTAGGTTGATTAGAAGAATAACTCTTAATTATCTCACCTTTCTGATCAATAAATCCGGAAATACCATAATTTGATGATCTTGCGATACTTCTTCTGTTTTCAATTGCTCTTACAGCTGAAATATAAAGAAATTGCTTAGAACCAAAAGTGCTACCATACCATCCTTCATTAAGAATCACAAAAATAATATTAGATTTATTTTTTACTTTTTTTGCAGTATATCCACTAAACAAAGACTCATAACAGATTAGTGTTAAAACAGAAGTAGAATCAAAAGATAAAAATATTTCATCTTTTTCTTTAAGTGCAAAAGAAAAATCACCAAGAGAACCTACTTTATCTTGAAGTCCATTAAATAAAGAAGGATATGGCGTTCTTTCTTCAAAAGGTACAAGTTTTTGTTTAGTATGGATGGGTATATTTAAAGATGTATCTATTTGCATTGCAAAATTATATGTATAATACCATACATTAAAATTACTGTCAAATTTCAATTCGTATTTGTCAGATTTAGTTGGCCAAACCTTGCCGGTTTTGTATAATTCAAAACCTATTGCTCCAGTAATAAGTTTTACCCTGGGATACTTTAAAATGAATTCGCGGATTTTTTTAATATCCTTATTTTCTGAAAATAATTCTATCCAATCAATGTTAGGAATTGCTGTTTCAGGCCATAAAATGAAATTAGTTGCAGAGTCAATACAGCTTTTTGTCAGTTCTAAATGATGTTGAATTTGTTGTTCAACATTTAATGAACTATTATATTTTTGATCATAACAGCTTAGATTGGGGTGCACAATTGTTACTTTTATTGACCTATTATCATTTTCATATTTTTTATAAATAATTAGAGATATAAGAATTGGTATTATAATTGTTAATGCTGTTATTAATAAAGAATATTTGAAATTATTTTTGCTAGTTAATTTTCTTACAGATTTATAAATAAATATATTCGCTAACAGTATCCATAAAGTTCCCCCAAAAACTCCTGTATATTCATACCATTGGATAATAACCGGATACATTGAGAAACAATTTCCCAATGAATAAAATGGCCAAGCCAGTTGCCAATTTTCTTGCAAGAATTCTATTGATATCCATATAAGTATTATAAAAATTGAATGAAATTTTAATCTATGTTTTAAAGTTTTGCTTAATATAAATGAACTAATAAATGGTATGGTCATTAAAAATGAATTAATAAAAAAAGTTAATAACCCACCAATAAAATTCATTTTACAAATCCAATGTGTTGATCCTATATTCCATATTAAAAAGGCTAGGAAAATATAAAAATAATTAATTACTGATATTCTATTTGAAATTATATTATCGTTTATATAAAAAATTGGTACTAAAGC